>NZ_JBMQQZ010000077.1:0-105718 GCF_057362025.1 Bordetella sp.
CGCGCTGCCAGGACCGGATGCGGCCCCCGTCATGGCAGCCGTGCGCGGGCCCGGCGCGATGGGCAGCGGCGAACGCAGGGATTTGAACGCCAGGACACGAACGCCGGGACAGGAACGCCAGGACAAGGCGTGCCCGTGCCGGGCCATACCCATCGTCAACCAGGAGGAGAGGAACGACGCGCGGATACGCGCCCGTACCGGAGCATAAGATGAACGACAAACAGGATGCCCATTTCCACGCCTATGCGCCACGCCTGCCCTCGCGCCGCGCGCTGATCCGCGGCCTGGCGGCCGCCCCCTTCGCCGCACTGGCCTGGCGTGCGGCCCGCGCGGACGACTTCGCCGGCAAGCCCATGCGCCTGGTGATACCGTTTCCCGCCGGCGGATCCTCCGACACGCTGGGCCGGGTCGTCGCCAATGCGCTATCGCAACAGCTCAAGCAGTCGGTGATCGTGGAAAACCGCGGCGGCGCGGGCGGCAACATTGCCGCCGATTACGTCGCCCGCGCGCCCGCCGACGGCCACACGCTGTTGATGGCGGGCCAGGCCATCATGGCCATCAACCAAAGCCTGTACAAGCACCTCAGCTACGATCCCGCCACCTTTCCCTATATCGGCATGATGGGCGACAACGCCAACGTGCTGCTGGTCAATGAACTGACCCTGCCGGTCAGGAGCGTGGCAGAACTGGTGGAACGCGCCAAGGCCAAGCCGCGCGAGATTCCCTTCGGCTCCAACGGCGTGGGATCGCTCAGCCACTTGACCACGGAATTGCTGGCCAGCTCGGCGGGCGTGAAGTTCCTGCACGTGCCCTACCAGGGCGCGGCGCCGCTGGCCACCGATCTGCGCGCCGGGCGCATCGCTTTCTGCTTTACCGGATCGACCCTGGCGGTGGCGCTGGCCAAAAGCGGAAACCTGCGTCCCCTGGCCGTGACGACCGCCGTTCGCCTGCCGCAGTTGCCTGATGTGCCGACCCTGGTTGAATCCGGCTACCCCGCGCTGGACGCCCCGTCGTGGTGGGCGGCCGTCGCCACGCCAGGCACGCCGCCGGCGACGGTGGCCATGCTGCAAAAGGCCTTCGCCGCCGCCACCGGCACGCCCCAATACCAGGGCGCGCTCAGGCAGCAGGCCACGCTGCCGCATTCGATGACGCCGGAAGCAGCCCGTGTTTTCCTGGCCGCCGAGCGCAGGAAATGGGCCGCCGCGGTGAAGTCGAGCGGCGCGTCCGTGACGTCGTAGGGAATGTTCGCGTGAAGACCACTCGGAAGAGGAGCTTTCCGTTTATGGCTAAACCGGGCCCACGTCCTCTCCGAGCTTGGCCGATTGCGCCTTTTGAAAGTATTGCTGCAGGCGAGTCAGGATGGGCACAAGTTCGCGAATGTGAAGACCCAGTACGTTTGCCGGCGACGAATCTCGGCGACGATTGCCGTGTTGAATTGCATACTGCTCCCGATTAGAACTTGCCATCCTCTGGCAATACGTCAGGAATCAACAAGGGGGCGAGCGTGTCTGTCTCGATCTGTTTGCGAATCGCAGCCCCAAATCCAAAGGGGTCGTCGTCCTCAGTCGCTGGACGCAACCGCAACTCGCCAGCTATCTTCTCGACTTCTATGCCTTGGCTGAAGTCCAAGCCTTCAAGAAGAGACTTAGGAAACAGGATGCCCTGTGAATTCCCGATTTTGCGGAGTGTTAGCCGCGTGATGACGCGCTCCAAAGTTTCAGACATGGCCTTCTCCTTCTCGTGCAATTCGGACCTTTACGGCAGGGCCAAGAATTTAACGCGTTGGAACATGGACAGGGAAGCCATAGGTCGGAGTCAACCCTGTCTCGCCCGCCGCGGAAAGGCTCCCCCTTCGTACCAAGGGTCGCGTAGCATTGGCCGCCACGCTCAGGTTTCGCTCCATTCCCGCAGCAGGTTGTGATAACAACCCACCAGTTTGCTGCGGGCGACGGGGTCGCCCTGGGTCTGGTTCAGGCGCTGGATGGCATTGTCCAGGTCGTACAGCATGCTGCGCCGGGCGTCTTCGCGGACCAGGCTTTGCACCCAGAAGAAACAGCCCAGGCGCGTGCCCCGCGTGATCGGCGTGACCTGGTGCAGGCTGCTGGCCGGATACACCACCATGTCGCCCGCATCCAGCTTGACGCTGTGCAGGCCATAGGTATCGTGCAACTGGAGTTCGCCGCCGTCATATTCCGAAGCATCGCTCAGGAACAGCGTGATGGAGACATCGGTGCGCACCTTGCGTCCGGTATGCGGATGGATGCGCACGCCGCCATCCACGTGCGCGCCGAACGTCATGCCCACGCCGTAGCGGTTCACCATGGGCGGATAGGCCACGTTGGGCAGTACCGCGCTGATGAACGCGGGATTGCGCTCCACCGCGCCCAGCACGATGTCCTGCACGCGATGGGCGACGCCGGACTGCTCGTCGATCTGCTGGTTGAACTTGACGGCCGCGCCCTGGTAGCCGGCCGAGACCTTGCCGTCCACCCACGCGGGGCCCGCGTTATCCAGCAGATCCCGCAGGGCGCGCACCTGCACGTCATTCAGAACCTTGGGTATGGTGATCAGCATGGTCGATCCGGCGGCCGCGCCGGCCTATTGAAGGTGGTACGAAAGGGTCAGCATGGCGGTACGGCCCGAACCGGGCACCGCGCGCCCGCCGTCCGAGGGGATCAGCGCATCGTAGTAGTGCTTGTCGAAGAGGTTGAACAGGTTCAGGCGCACGTCGTATTTGGGCTGGTGCCAGGCCACCATGCCGTCCCACCGCGTGTATCCGCCGACCTCCACCGCATCGGTGTTGGCGGCATAGCGGGACGACGTGTACACCGGGCCGCCGCCCACTTCCCAGTCCTTCAGGAACTGGTATGTCGTCCATAGGTTGAACGTGTTCTTCGGCGTGTTGGCGGGCGTGTTGCCCTGGGTGCCGTCCGCCGCTTCGGTGATTTCGGCGTTCAGGTAGGTATAGGCGGCGTAGACCTGCCATTGCTTGGTCAGGCGGCCGGAGGCCCCGGCGCGCACGCCGTTGACGCGGACGGTGCCGTCCAGCTCGTAGACGCCCGGGCTGATCTGCGTGCGCGCGTTTTCTTTCTTGATCTGGAAGATGGCCGAGTTCAGCGAGAGGTTGCCGTCCAGCAGGTCCCACTTGCCGCCCAGTTCGTACGATTTGTTCGTTTCGGGTTGCAGGTTGTCCTGTCCCACCGTTGCCGTCAGTTGCTCCAGCGAGGGATTGAACGAGGTGCCGTACGAGATGTAGTAGGACTGCCAGTCGCTGGGCTGCCAGATCGCGCCCGCGCGCACGCTGGTGTAGTGCACGGTCTGGTCCGCCTCGGACGGCGTGGTGCTGCGCGGCATGGAGTTGGTCACGGTGGCCTGGTAGCGGTCCCAGCGCAGGCCGCCCACCAGCTTGAACTGGCGCGTCAGTTCGATCGTATCGTTGGCATAGACGCCGACCGTATTCGCGGAGCCGGTGGCGAAATTGCCGGGTACCTCGGCCAGGTCCGCCGAGGTATGTGTCGGGTCCACCATGGGCGTGCATCCGACGAAGCCGCTGTTCAGCGTGAAGCCGTCGCAGGTGCCGGTACGCGCATAGGCCTGGTTGCTGTAGTGGTCGTGGCCGAGTTCGATCCCGGTCAACAGCTTGTGCTTTATCGAGCCGGTGTCGAACTTGGTGGTGAGTTCGGTCTGGTTGAAGATGGACTCGTCATGGATGACGCGGTCGTGGCTTTGCTGCAGTATCCACAGGTCATCCAGCGGCAGATCGGTGACGTTGCCGGCGGGCAGCTGCTGGAAGCCCCTGGGCCCCAGGGTGCCGATGGCCTGCGGTGCGGTTTCGCGCGCGTCGGTACGCACGTTGTTGTACTGGGTCTGGTTACGCAGCACGACGTCGGGCGTGAACTTGTGCTGCACCGATGCGTTGACCATCGCGATATCCTGCATCGTTCGGTCGTCGTGGAAGCCATACGCGGTGTTGCGTCCGACCCCGGCGGGATGGCCGTTGACCGACTGCACGCCGTAGTCCGCCATGTCGTCGTTATGCTGCAGCAGGGCCGACAACGTCACTTCCGTCGGCGTACCGATGCCGAAGCGGAACGAAGGCGCGGCGCCGAAGTCCTTCACATGCGATTGGTCGCGCGTGGTCGCGTCGCCGTTCTGCGCCATGCCATTGAAGCGGAACGCCGACGTGTCCGACAGCTGCATGTTGGTATCGACGGTGGATCGCGTCAGGCCATTGGTCGTGACCGATGCGCTGACGTCGGTGAAATCGGCCAGCTTGGGCTTCTTGCTGACCTGATTGATGATGCCGCCCGTGGAGCCGCGCCCGAACAGCATGGAGGACGGTCCCATCAATACCTCGACTTCGTCCAGGTCGAAGGTGTCGCGGTAGTACTGGCCGCGATCGCGGAAACCATCCAGATAGATGTCGGTACGCGCCGAGAAGCCGTTCAGGTTGATGTTGTTGCCTATCGTGCCGCCCTCTGCCGCGCCCAGCGTGATGCCGGCCACGTTGCGCAGCGCGTCCTGCAGGGAATGCGCGCCCTGGGATTGCATCAGCGCCTTGTTCACCACGGTCACGGATTGCGGCACGTCGTGCAGGTCCACCCCCAACCGGGGCAATGAGGATTGCTGCGTATTGAAGTCATCCGACGGTGCGGCGCCATTGACCTGGACCGTGTCCAGCGTGGTGACCGGCGTGACGGCGGCACTCGTCGGCGCGGCGGCCGCGGCCTGCGCGTAGACCGGGACGGGACTAGCGAATACGGCCAGGACGGCCGCGGCAATCGGTGTCAGCTGCTTCATGGAAAAGGCGTGGCGCAAAGTGTCGGAACCTGGCGGCCGCGCTTCTCGCGACGAACTCCAGGGCGTTTAATTTCCGCGAATGCTAACCATTCCTAATTCCATTATCAAAATCTTTTTCAAATCTGTCGGAAGGCTTTTCCTGCGCTGTCTGCATGCTGAATGCGGGGAGAGAAAACGCGCCTTTATGCCTCGAACAGGCCGCGCTCGTCGGCGAATAGCCGGATCAGGTAATCGACCACGGTGCCGACCGCCGGGT
The DNA here is from genome assembly GCF_057362025.1 of Bordetella sp. Lineage (NCBI taxonomy): Bacteria > Pseudomonadati > Pseudomonadota > Betaproteobacteria > Burkholderiales > Alcaligenaceae > Bordetella > Bordetella sp. The sequence goes on from NZ_JBMQQZ010000077.1 coordinate 5,057, forward strand.
TCTTGCGGTCCTGCCGGCGCGTCAGTATCCATATGCCGCGCGGCGGCATGGCCGGATCCAGGCGGCAGAGGCGCAGCGCGGGGTCCTGTCGTCCGATGTAGTGCGGCAGCATCGCCAGGCCCACGCCAGCCCGCGCGGCGATGGCCTGGGCAACGTGGTTGTTGGCGCGGAACGCCACCCGCGCCTGCGGATACTCGCGGGCCAGCCAGGCCGCGTCGGGCAAATCGGCATTGATCTCGTCGAAGCCCACCAGCACCGGCGCCGCGCCGTCCTCGACCTGCTTGCAGGCGTCCGGCGTGCCGTAAAAGCCATACGCCATCGTCCCCAGCGGTTTGGCGATGAAATCGCCATCCTGCGGACGGTCCACGCGGATGGCGATATCCGCCTCGTGCCGTTCCAGGCTGACGGCGCGCAGATCCGTGGCCAGGTCGATGTCCAGTCCGGGGTAAAGCACGGGCAGCGCCGCCAGCCGGCCGATCAGGAAGCCCAGCGACAGGGCCGGCGAGGCATTGACGCGCACCCGTCCCTTCGGCGTTTCGTCCGCGCCGCCGCGTGCCAGCGTTTGCACCGCCGCTTCCATATCGCCGGCCGCCGCCAGGGCACGCGCACCCGCCGGGGTCAGGATGTAGCCCTCCGGCCGGCGCTCCACCAGCTTCTCGCCCAGCGTGGCCTGCAGGGATTCGACGCGGCGCGCGATGGTGGCGTGGTTGACGGACAAGGCGCGCGCCGCGGCCGACAGGCTGCCGTGACGGCCCAGCGCCAGGAAGACGCGCACGTCCTCCCAATCGACCTCTGTGCGTTTTTTCTCAGCCATTGCGCGCGAATAGCGGATTCCGCGAAAAAGGTCACAAGCTTAGGCTACGTCCCATGCCGAATCAATACGGAGCCAGCCCGACACGGGCGCCCCGCATCCGGTCGGCACACCGACAACCCACGCAAGGAAACATCATGGATACCCAGCAAAAAGTCGCCATCGTCACCGGGGCGTCGCAAGGCATCGGCGCCGGCATCGTCCAAGCCTATCGGGCGCAAGGCTATTCCGTCGTAGCGAATTCGCGCAACATCGAGGCGGGCGCCGACGAGGGCGTCATCGCCGTCCCCGGCGACATCGCCGACCGTGCCGTGGCGCGGCGGGTGGCGGACACCGCGATCGAGCGATTCGGCCGCATCGACACGCTGATCAACAACGCCGGCATCTTCATCAGCAAGCCTTTTACCGACTACACGGCGGAGGACTTCGACAAGGTCATCGGCGTGAACCTGGGCGGCTTTTTCCACATCACGCAGTTCGCCCTGGCGCGGATGCTGGAGCGCGAGCACGGCCACATCGTGCAGATCACGACTGCGCTGGTCGAACAGCCGCTGGCCAATGTGCCGGCCGGCCTGGCCAGCCTGACCAAGGGCGGCCTGGCCGCGGTGACACGCGGCCTGGCCATCGAGTACGCCGGCCGGGGCATCCGGGTGAACGCCGTCGCGCCCGGCATCATCAGGACGCCGATGCATCCGCCGGAAACCCATGCCTTCCTGAACGGGTTGCATCCGGTCGGCCGCATGGGCGATGTCCAGGACATCGTCGATGCCGTTCTATATCTGGAGCGGGCCGGCTTCGTCACCGGTGAAACGATCGACGTCGACGGCGGCCAGCACGCAGGCCGCTGGTAATCCAGCGTATCCATGCAGCCCCGGCGCCGCCGGCCGGGGCACATTCCGGAGACCCGCCATGCCATACGTGAATATCAAGGTGACCCGCGAAGGCACCGCCCCGGGAGCGACCGCCACGACGGCGGAACAGAAGGCCGCGCTGATCAAGGGCGTGAGCGAACTATTGCTCGACGTCATGGGCAAGCCCTTGAACAGTACATTCGTCGTGATCGAGGAAGTCGAAATGGAAAACTGGGGCGTGGGCGGTGTGCCGACGCCCGAGTATCGCAAGCGCCTGCGGGAGCAGGAACGACAGGGAAAATAAGCCCCGGACGCGCGGGTCCGGAGCCTGCCCGCGCAACGCGCGCCGCCCCGCGCGCTTATTCGCCCTTGATGCCGGCCTTGCGGATCACATCGGTCCACTTGTTCATTTCGGCGTCGATAAACCTGGCGAACGCGGCGGCGTTGCCGGGGTGCGGCTCCATCCCCTGCGCCAGCAGCTTGCGCTGTATGTCCTGATCCTTGAGCGCCGCGTTGATTTCCGTATCCAGGCGGTTGACGATGGGCGCGGGCACGGCGGCCGGCGCCATGAAACCGTACCAGCCGGACGCGACCACATTCGGCAACCCCTGCTCGCGCAAGGTCGGTGCCTGCGGATAGATTTTGCTGCGCGTCTCCGACGCGACGCCCAGGACGCGCAGGCGGCCGCTCTCGACATGCGGCAGCGCCGCCGTGATGGCGGTCAGCGTGGCATCCAGCCGGCCGGCCAGCAAATCGGTATAGGCCATGACGTCGCCGCGATACTGCACCGACAGGCCCTTGACGTTGGCATCCCGCAGGAAAAGCTCCGCCGCCAGATGCGGCAGGGATCCCGTACCGGGCGTGCCGAAGGTCAGCCCATGCGGCTGCGACTTCCCATAGGCGATCAGCTCCTGCGCGGTCTTGGCCGGAGATTGCGCATTGACCACCAGGAACAGCGGGACGGTCGCGGCCATGGCGATGGCCTGCAAGTCCTTGCGCGGGTCGTAGCCCAGCTTGCCGTACAGGGCTTCCAGCGTCGAATAAGGCGCCGCCGCATACAGCAGGGTATAGCCGTCGGCCGGCGCATGGGCGACGTACTCATTGCCCAGCCGGGTGCCCGCCCCCGCCTTGTTCTCGACGATGAAGGACTGCCCCAGCCGCCGGCCCAGGTATTCGGCGAACAGCCGCGCCGACAGGTCGTTGGGACCGCCCACGCCATAGGGCGAGATGATCCTGACGGGACGGGCAGGCCAGCCGTCCTGGGCGAATACGCGCGGTGCCGCGCCCGCGCACAGGCCTGCGGCCGCCGCCCCCAGCAGCGTCCGTCGGGTCATTTTCATGGATGTCTCCTGCGTTTTCGAATAGGAATCGCGGCCCGCCCGCCATCGGGACGGCGGGGACGGGACGCCAGCTTGGAGAGGCGATGATAGAGGCCCGAATCTATTAGGACAATTTTCATTTTCTTGATGACTTAAAGGCTAAAGTTATAAATTGCGCGAGTCGCGCCACAGTCATGCGAAGGAGGCCCCATGGCGATCGAGGTAACGCTGCGCCAGCTGCGCGCATTCCTGACGGTGCTGGAATGCGGCAGCTTCTCGGAGGCGGCGGAGAACATGCATTTATCGCAGGCGGCACTGAGCGGCCTGGTGAAAGAACTGGAGAGCCGCCTCGGCGTGCGTCTGCTGGACCGCAACACCCGCAGCGTCGGTGCCTCGGAGGTCGGCGCCGCGTTCGAACCCATGGTGCGCCGGGTGCTGGCCGACCTGGACGAGGCCCTGGAAGGCGTCAGCAATCTGAAGGAACTGCGGCGCGGTCTCGTGCGCGTCGCAGCGCCGGAACCCCTGTCGTGCACGCTGCTGCCCGAATTGATCTCCAGCTATGGCGCGAGCCATCCGGGCGTAGAGGTGCGATTCGACGACGTGCCCATCGAGCAGGTCCTGGCCAATCTGCATAACGGCGGCGCGGACATCGGCTTCGGGCCGGCCGGCGTACTGGCGGACGAGGCCATCGAGGCCCACGTCATCCGCGCGGACCCGCTATGGGCCGCGCTGCGCCGCGACGATCCGCTAGCGAACGACGACACCGTCAGCTGGAAAGCCCTGCGCGACCGGCCGCTCGTCAACTATATGCCCAACCTGGCGGTCAATGTCCTGAGCAATGTGCCGCCGCGCCACCATCCCCGCGACATCGTGCCCGTGCATCGGGTCAACACCGCGCTTTCCCTGCTGCGGGTGCGGCCGGGCTACGTGATCTGTCCGTCGATGGCGCGGTCGCTGGTGGAAGGGTTCGGCCTGGAGTTCCGGCCCATACGCCAGCCCACGGTCACGTGGCGCATCGCGATTTTCGTCCGGCCCCGCGCCTCGCTGTCGCCGGCGGTCGAGCGCTTCCTGGACTTCACCCTGGAAAGCGCGAAAAGCTGGGACGAGGGCAAAGCGTAGACACCCCGGCAAGCGCCTCCGGCTGCGCCGGCACAGGCGCGTAATTAATAAGATCAACTTATAGAAAGTTCGGAAAACTCAGTTTGCCTGATAAGAATCGGGCAGGTATCTTGGCCGGTCCCCGGGATGTTCCACAGGCATCCCCAGCCGCGCCGCGCAGGCGGCGCGCCCTGTTCGACGCCACGCTGCCCATGACTTCGCCAGACCTCGATTCCTTCCTGTCGCCCCGCTCCATCGCCATCGTCGGCGCTTCGACCCAGCCGGACAAGATCGGCGCGGTACCTGTCCGCTACCTGATCGAACACGGCTACGCCGGCGATATCTTCCCGATCAACGCCCGCGCGGAGCAGGTGCAGGGCCGGCGCGCCTACCCTTCGCTGCGAGAGGTCGGCAGTCCTATCGACCTGGCCATTTTCGCCATTCCGGCATCCGGCGCGATGGCGGCGCTGGACGACGCCATCGCCGCGAAGGTGAAAAACATCGTCATGTTCTCCGCCGGCTTCGCCGAGATGGGCCCGCAGGGGGAACAGGCGCAACGCGAGTTCGCCGGCCGCGCGCGGGCGGCCGGCATCCGTGTGCTGGGACCGAACTGCCTGGGCTTCATGAATGTCGCCCGCTCCGTCTTCGCGACTTTCTCTCCCGTCGTGTCGACCGGCCTGGTCGAATCCGGCAAGGTCGGCATCGTCAGCCAGAGCGGCGCCTTCGGGGCCTATGCCTACGCCATGGCGCGCGAGCGCGGCATCGGGCTGTCGGCCTGGGTTACCACCGGCAATGAATCGGACATCGATGTGGCCGATTGCATCGCGTGGATGGCGCGCGACCCGGCCACGCGCGTGATCATGGCTTACCTGGAAGGATGCCGCGACGGCGCCAGGCTGCGCCACGCGCTGGACCTGGCAAGGGCCGCCGGCAAGCCGGTAGTGGCCGTCAAGGTGGGCCGCACCGCGCTGGGCGCCATGACGGCGGCCTCGCATACCGCCGCGCTGGCCGGCGATGACGCCGTGTATGACGCGCTGTTCCGCCAGCACGGCGCTTATCGCGCGCGCTCGATAGAAGAGTTCTTCGATGTCGCACACGCACTGGCGGTCGCGGGGCTGCCCCCCAACACGCAGGTCGGCTTGTTGACCGTGTCCGGCGGCGTGGGCGTGATGATGGCCGACGACGCGGCCGAGGCCGGCCTGGACGTCGCGGAGCTGCCCGCCGCGGCGCAGGTGCGCATTCGCACCCGTGTACCGCTGGCGGCCACCCGCAACCCCGTGGACATCACCGGCCAGGTGACCACCGAACCGGATCTGCTGGAGGCCACCGCCAGGACGATGCTGGAAGCGGGCCATGGCAGTTTGCTGATCTTCCTCGCGGCCTTCGGCGGCACGCCGGCCATGCAGCCCTTGCAGCGGCAGTTGGCGCGCGACCTGCGGCGCGATTTCCCCGGACGGCTGGTGATCTTCAGCACCTTGTCCGACGCCGCTCAGCAGCGCGCGCTGGAAGCCGAGGGTTGCCTGGGTTTCGCCGACCCGGCCCGGGCGATCCGGGCGATGGCCGCGGCCTGTTTTTTCTCCGCCGCATTCGGATCCGCGACCGCCGCTGGACCCGGGGTGGAAGCCGACGGCAGCGCCGCCGCGGCGGCCGCGATATCGACATCGACATCCGCAACGGTATCGGCAACGACGGCCACGATCAGAGGCACGAAATCGCTCGCCCTGCGTCCGGGCGCCTACAACGAGGCCGACGCGCTGGAACTGCTGCGCGACGCGGGCATCCCGACCGTCCCGTTTCATCGCGCACGCAGCCGCGATGAGGCGGTGGCCGGCGCACGCGCGCTCGGCTTTCCGGTTGCGCTGAAAATCCTTTCGGCCGACATCACGCACAAGAGCGATATCGGCGGCGTGATCCTGAACTTGCGCGATGGCGAGGAAGCCGGCGCCGCCCACGCCCGCATCCTCGCATCGGCGGCTGCCGCGGCGCCCGGCGCACGGGTCGACGGTGTGCTGGTCGCGCGCATGATCCATGGTGGCGTCGAGTGCATACTGGGTGCGCGCCGCGATCCGGCCCTGGGCGTGGTGGTGATGCTGGGCTCGGGCGGCGTGAACGTCGAACTATTGGGCGACGTCGCGCTGCGGCTGGCGCCGATCGGCCTGGACCAGGCCCGCGGCATGATCGACGAATTGAAGACCTCGCAATTGCTGCGAGGATTCCGCGGCGCGCCGCCCGCGGACGTCGACGCCCTGGCCCATGCCATCGTCCGGCTTGCCGATTTCGCGCTGTCCGCGGGCGATACCCTGGCGTCGGTCGAGCTGAATCCTTTCGTCGTCCTGCCCCAGGGCCAGGGCGCCCTCGCGCTGGATGCGGTCCTGCTTACCGCGCCCTCGGCGTCCGAGGCCGTGCGCCAGAGCGTCACGATGACCCTTCCCCTGTTCGAGATGGCGCGCATGCGCGCCGCGAACACCGCGCGCAAGCATCCCGTGCAGGGCTACGCCGGCGACAACCCGGCCTCGCGCATGCGCTGGGTCAACCAGTTCACGCACACCCGGCGCCTGCGCGGGCCGGACGACAAGGAAGTGGTCACGCCGAACAACGACACGCTGTTCACCAATGCCTGGCTGGATCTTTCCGCCGGGCCGCTGGTCATCGACGTGCCGGCGATGGGCGGCCGTTACTGGGTGCTCGGTTTCCTGGACGCGTGGACGAATCCCTGGGCCTATGCCGGCCGGCGGACCACCGGCGGCGAAGCACAGCGCCTGTTCGTGCACGGGCCCGGCTGGCAGGGCGAAGCGCCCGCCGGCATGCATGTCATCGCCGCGCCCAGCGACGACGTCTGGGTGATCGGGCGGATCCTTGTCGATGCCAACGCGCAGGATCTGGCGGCGGTGCACGCGCTGCAGGACCGCTTCGCCATCACGCGCCTGGACGGCACGCCCGCGCTATCGCGTGTCGATACCCTGATAGAGGATCGTGGCGCCGGCGTGCCGCGCGCGGAAGAATACCTGCGCGTGCTGGAGACCATGCTCGTGCGCAATCCCTCCGCCCACCCCCTGCCGGCCTGGCCCGTGCCCGCCGACGTGCTACAGGCCGCGCTGACGCAGGTCTATACCGAACTGCGGGATGTCGCCCAGGCCTCCGAACTGGGCGGCGGCTGGACCACCGCCGTCAGCGTGCGCCGCAGCTTCGGCGATGACTTCACGACGCGCGCCCGCGTGGCGCGCAACTGGATCGGGACGCTGGGGATCGAAGAGGCGATGTACATCATGGCCGAAGTCGACGACAGCGGCTCGGCCTTGAGCGGCGCACATCGTTACGTCCTGCGCTTCCCGCCGGGCGGCCTGCCCAAGGTCGGCTCGTTCTGGTCCATCACGCTCTATCGCCGCAGCGACTGCCTGCTGGTGGCCAACCCGATCGGCCGGCATTCCATCGGCGACCGCACGCCAGGCCTGCAGCCGGACGCCGACGGCGGGCTTGCCATCCACATCCAGGCCGACGACCCCGGCCCGGGAAAGAACTGGCTGCCCGCGCCGGCCGGGGAAGGCTTCTACCTGACGCTGCGCCTTTACCAGCCGGACCGGGCCCACCTGGACGCCACATTCGATTACCCGCCGGTACGGCGCATCGCCTGAACCGCAGGAGACCCCGCATGCACAAAGACGTTTATGTCGTCGCCGCCGTCCGCACCGCCATCGGCGGCTTCGGCGGCACCCTGAAGAACACGCCGCCCGCCGAGCTGGCGACCCTGGTCGTGCGCGAAGCCGTCGCGCGCGCCGGCGTCGCGCCGGAAACGGTGGGACATGTGTCGATGGGCACGGTCATCACCACTGAGCCGCGCGACATCTACATGAGCCGCATCGCGGCGCTCGACGCCGGGCTGCCGCAAAGCGTCTCGGCGTTCAACATCAACCGCCTTTGCGGTTCGGGCCTGCAGGCCATCGTTTCCTCGGCGCATGCCGTCGCCGCGGGGGATTGCGAGGTCGCGGTGGGAGCAGGCGCGGAATCCATGTCGCGCGCCGGCTACCTCGCGCCGTCGATGCGCTGGGGCGCGCGCATGGGGGATGGCGTCATGCTGGACCTGATGCTCAACGCGCTGCACGACCCCTTCGACGACATCCATATGGGGATCACTGCGGAGAACGTCGCGCAGCGCTTCGGCATCACGCGCGCGATGATGGACGAGCTGGCGGTCGAGAGCCATCGACGCGCCGCCGCCGCGATCCAGGCCGGCCGCTTCAAGGACCAGATCGTTCCCGTGCGGATCGCGACCCGACGCGGCGACATTCTTTTCGATACCGACGAACACGTGAAGCCCGACACCACGCTGGAGGTGCTGTCCGCGATGACGCCGGCCTTCAAGCGCGACGGCGGCACCGTCACGGCGGGCAATTCGTCGGGGATCAACGACGGCGCGGCTGCCCTGGTATTGGCCAGCGCCGATGCCGTGAAAGCGCAGCAGCTGGCGCCGATGGGCCGCCTGGTCGGCTACGCCTACGCGGGCGTGGAGCCGGCCATCATGGGCACCGGCCCCATCCCGGCCACCCAGGCGGTATTGGCCCGCACGGGGTTGAAGGTTGCCGATATGGACGTCATCGAGTCCAACGAGGCCTTCGCGGCACAGGCCTGCGCGGTCATGCGGGCATTGGATTTCGATCCCGCCAAGGTCAATCCGAATGGCTCGGGCATATCGCTGGGACATCCCATCGGCGCCACCGGTGCCATCATCGCCACCAAGGCGCTATACGAACTGCAGCGTATCCGCGGCCGCTACGCGCTGGTCACCATGTGCATCGGCGGCGGCCAGGGCATCGCCGCTATCTTCGAGCGGGTGTGATCCAATCGGCCGGCCGATAACGAACCAAGGGAAAAGCATGTCGAACGGATTGCAGCAACGGGTAGCCATCGTGACCGGTGCCGGTGGCGGCTTGGGACGCGCGCACGCCCTGGAGCTGGCGCGGCACGGCGCCCGCGTGGTGGTCAACGACCTGGGGGAATCCGCCGGCGCCGTGGCCGAGGAAATCCGCCGCGGCGGCGGGCAGGCCATCGCCCACGCCGGCGATGTCAGCCGGTACGAGGACATGGAGGCGATGGCCGCCGCTGCCGTCGCCGCCTTCGGACGCATCGACATCCTGGTCAACAACGCGGGCATCCTGCGCGACCGGACGTTCGCGAAAATGTCGCTCGACGAGTTCCGCCTGGTGCTGGACGTCCACGTCATGGGCGCCGTGAACGCCACCAAGGCCGTCTGGGCCGGCATGCGCGAACAGAACTACGGGCGGATCGTCATGACCACGTCGTCCTCCGGCCTGTACGGGAACTTCGGGCAATCCAACTACGGGGCCGCGAAGATGGCGTTGGTCGGCCTGATGCAGACCCTGGCGCTGGAAGGGGCCAGCCGCAACGTGCGGGTGAATTGCCTGGCGCCCAGCGCCATCACCGCGATGACCGAAGGCCTGCTGCCGCCCGAAGCGACCGCGGTCCTCACGCCGGAACGCGTCAGCCCCGGCCTGATCGCGCTGGTGGGCGAGGACGCGCCCACGCGCATGATCCTGCTGGCGGGCGGCGGCAGCTTCGAATGCGCGCACATCACCATGACGCAAGGCATCCATATCGCCGATGCGGAAGATCCGGCGGGCACGCTGGGCGCCCGGCTGGACGAGGTGCGGGCGCGGACGGAGCAGGCCGTGCCCGAATCGGGTTGGGAACAACCTCGCCACGAATTGGCGAAGGCCCAGGCCCGGCGGGGCTGAACCTCAGGCGCGAACCAGCCCGGTCATGGGCCGCGGCGCGCCGGCCCGTCCGAACAGCGCGCTTGCCGCGCGCTGCGGATCCAGCGCGAGGCTTTCGGCCGCGACGCCGGCAATCAGCGCATCCAGCGGCGTCGTCGGTTTCAGATCGCGGCCTTCGTACAGATCGCCCGGCGCCAGTCCCGGCCAGTCCGCCACCACGCGGCCGCCCGCCAGCGCCCCGCCGGCCAGCATGGCGACGGCCCCCTGCCCGTGATCGGTGCCGCCGGTGCCGTTGGCGGCCGCCGTGCGGCCGAACTCCGTCGCCACCAGCACCGTGGTCTCGCGCCAATGCGGGCCCAGGCCATCCCGCAGGGCCGCCAGCAGCGTATCCAGCGCCTTCAACTGGGCGGCCAGGCGCGGCGCCTGCGCGCTATGGGTGTCCCAGCCGCCCGTTTCGATCATCGCGATGCGCGGCCCGTCGGGACGCGCGAGGAACTCCGCGGCAAGCTTGCCCAGATGGGCCGGATCCTGCCGCGCGCCCGCATCGCCGGCCAGCCCGCGCGTCTGCATGGCTTGCGCCCACAGCGGCCCCAGTTGCGCATCGTGTTCGTACAGGCCCGACACGCGCGTCAGCAGATCGTCCGGCGCCGGCGGCAATGCGGATGGCGCATAAGACGTGGCCTGCACGGCACCGCGCAAGGCGGCGGGGATCGTCGTCGCGAAGGCAATGGCCTTCTCCCGGGTGGCAGGCAGCATGGCCGCCAGGCGGTTCAGCCAGCCGTCCTTTACCTGGTAGGGCGCGGTACCGCCGGTTTCCAGCACATTCTGGCCATCGAAGTGCGACCGATCGCGATAGGGCGATGCCACGGCATGAACGAATAGGGCCTGCCCGGCCGCATACATGCGCGCGGTGTGCGCCAGCGCCGGATGCAGGGCGAACATCCCGTCCAGGCGCGTCGCCGCCGCGGCATCGATTGCCAGGTCGCCCCGCAGGCCGGCATAGGCGGGATCCGCGTACGGCACGACGATGTTCAAGCCATCGGCCGCGCCGCGCTGGATGACGAACACGAATCGGCGTTCGGTCGCGACGTTGGCGAAAACGATACGCGGCGAGGCAATCAGGGTAGCGGCGCCCAGGCCGATAAAGTGGCGGCGGGTCAGCATCGTCTTCATCTCCGTTGGAAATCCGGCGAAACGAGCAGCAGCGCGATCGCGGTCTGGACGCTTTCGGCGCGCCCCACGGCCATGGCTGTAGCGGGACTGATGGATCCGGCCAGCAGCGTGCGCCCCAGCGCGCGCGGGTCCACCTGGCCGCCCACGCGGGCGGCCAGGCGCTGCGCGACGTCGACGCGGCGGACCAGTGCATCGGGCGCGGCCCAGCTGGCCGCGATATCGTCGTAGCCCGCCGGCGAACCGGGGCGCCAGACGGGCTGGCCGAGCTGGGCGAGCAGCGGCGCGGGACGCAGCTTGCCGGGACTTTGCCAGCCCAGGCCCCGCATGCAGGAAATCGTCCATTCCCAGGGCGTCTTGAATTTGGCGGCGGCGGGCGACCACGCCCGCGGCTCGTCGATCAAGGCGCGGTAGACCGCGGCCAGATCGCCGCCGCCGCTCAGATAGGCGGCGGCCAGGCGGTCCGTTACGTCGGCCGGCGGATCGTCGGCCACGAAATGGCGGGCCAGCTTGAAAGCGATATGGCGCGCCGTCGCGGGCGAAGCGGCAAGATCGTGCAGGACGGCCAGCGCCTGCTGTTCGCCTTGCTGCGGATAGCGGCGCCCCATGACGACGCGGACGCCGGGCTCGTGCAGCCCGGGGCGGAACACGAATGCGCCGGCGCCCGCGCCGTCCGTCCGCTGCTCGCGGACGCCCGCGATGCTCCAGCCGGTCAACGCGCGGGCGAACTCGGTCACGTCGGCCTGGGTATAGCCGGTGCGCGCGCCCAGCGTGTGCAGCTCCATGATCTCGCGGGCAAGGTTCTCGTTCAAACCGCGCCGGCGCGCCGGGTCGCGCCGCGCCGCGCGTTCGGCGGCCTTGCTGTCGGGACCCACCGACCGCGTCTGGTCCAGGAACAACTGCATGGCCGGATGCCGCTCGACGGCCACCAGCATGTCCTGGAAGCGGCCCAGCACATGCGGCCGTATCGCCTCTGCCTCGAAGGAGCCCGCCAGCGCGGCCACGGCCGGCTTCTCGGCGGAGACCGCGAAATGGTTGGCCCAGAAATGCACCAGGCGTTCGATGAACGGCGTCGGTGTCGCCAGGGCGCTATCGACGCGCGCGGCGACCGCATCCTGGTAGGTGTCGCGCACATCCATGTTCAGGGACCGGCGCGCGGCCTGCTTGTCGCCGGACGGCGCCTGCGCCACCGCCATGCGCCGCCGGGCCAGGTCGGCGGCCAGCACGGCCGACGCCGGCAGCGGCGCCCAGGCGGCGGGCCGCGCCTCGTAGCGGTCGAACTGGGCCAGCAGCCACGCCTTGGGATCGGCCGGCGGCGCGTCGTCGGCGCGCGCGCCCAGGCCGAAGCGGTTCAGGGCGATCGCCGCCGCATTCGGCTGCCTTGCCTGGGATTGCGCGGGGTCGGCCATGGCGGCGTCCTCGATTACGGATTGACCGGCCGGCGCCGCGCCGCCGCGGGCTCGCGCCACTGGCCCCGCTGCCGCAAACCGTCGACGAACTTCAGGCGTTCTTCCGGGGACAAAGTCGCGGCGAAATCCGCCACGGCGTTCTCCACCTGGGTGCGCAGCGCCGCATCCGCCGCGCGCGTCCTGGCCAACGCCGCATCCAGCGCCGCGCGATCGAGCTGCGGCGCGGCCAGCAGATCCAGCACCTCGCGGCGGGCTTCGCGCCCGCCCCGCGCGTCGTCGCGGCCCTGCCGCCGCGCCTCCCTGATCGCATCCAGGAACTGCCGCTGGCGTTCGGGGGAAAGCCGATCCGCGGCGAAACGCAGCGCGACCCGCGCCGCGGGCGCGGCTTCCTGCACGCGCTGCGTCGCGAACCACTGATAGGCACCGCCCGCGATGCCGCCCACCAGGAAAGCGTTCAGGACCAGGGATCCGACCAGGAAGAACTTCCAGCCGCGCCCGTTCATTCTTCGCTCCAATCGGCCAACGGGCTGCCGAAACCCGTCTCCAGCCAGGGCGCGTCATGGTGCTGTGGCGGCGCCGCCGCGACCATCATGGACAAGGAGACCGCGCAGGCGCCGGCGAACGCGCCCGCCGCGCCGACACCGGCGAACACCGCGCTGGACCACCAGACCCGGCTGCGCCGCCAGAACGGATGGCGCGCCGGCGCGCCCGCCACGATGCGGTCGAACATGGCCCGCGCGGGCGGCGCGACGGCGTGGCTGTCCAGCCACGCATCCAGCGGAGCCGCCTGCGCCAATATCCGATCGGCCTGGATCCGATGCGCCGACGCCCATGCCTGCGCCGCCGCGCGCTCCGCCTCGGGCCACCGGCGGACGTCGGCGCCATAGGCATCCACGATGGTGCGAAATCTTTCAGGTGTCATGACGTGTCTTCCCAATATCGCCAGCGGCCAGTCTTTCCCGCAAGCCGCGCCGTGCCCGCGCCAGCAGGCTTTCCAGCGCGTCCACGGTGATGTCCATCACCGCGGCGGCCTCGATGTTCGACAGCTCCTGGTAGTAAGTCAGGACCAGCGCCTCGCGCTGCCGCGGGGCCAGCGCCGCCAGCGCGGCCTGGATCTGCATATCGCGCGTCCTGGTCTCCACCATCGCATCCGGCCCCGGCCCGGGGTCGGGATGATCCGGCCATTCGTCGACCGGCTCCTCGCGGCGGGCGCGCAGCCGGTCATAGCAAAGATTCATGGCCACGCGATGCAGCCAGGTGTCGAATCGCGCCTCGCCTTCCTTCCAGCGCGGCGCCTGCTTCCATATCCGCACGAACGCTTCCTGCGCGACGTCCTCGGCTTCCATGCGGTCGCCCAGCATACGCGTCGCGAGCGCCAGCAGGCGCGGCAGCTTGCGGGCGACGAGCTCGCGCACGGCCGACGGGTCCTGCCTGCCGACCCGGGCAAGCAGGCCGGCATCGGGGTCGCGTTCGCGTTCGCTCAAAGTGCGGTTTGTACCGTGATAAGAGTCTTCAATAAACGTACACCGGCCGGACGTGGACCGGCCGTGCCGGCACCACGACGCAACCGCTCAACGTGGCGGCGGCCACCAGCAGGATAGCGAGGGTTTTGATCATTTTGGAATCTCCAGGTTCGGCATCCGGCGCGGGTATCGCGCGACGGACGCAGTGTCGATGCGGCGCGGCCTAGGCCCAATGGCCAGGGATCCAATGCCAATTGGGCCCACGCGCCGCCCAGTGCCCAGGCACCCAATGGTGCCCCACGCGCACGGGCCGCCAATGGCCGGCCATCCACACGTAGCCCCCATGGTCCCAGCGCCAATGCCCGCCGTCCCAGACATACCCGGCGCGCGGCGCAGGCACCACTTCCACCCGGGGAGGCGGCGGCGGGGCCGTGGGCTCCACGATGACCAGCCGGGCGAACGCGGGCGACGCCGCCGCGAACGCCACGGTCGCGATAAGCGTCTTCAGGGGAACTGCAGATTTCATGTCGGGCTCCCGGAGCTTCGAATCCAGGGCAAATCGCCCTGTTTCCCGTTGAACGGATAGAAGTGGGAAATCCCGTCGCCGGCATTTGTAAAAGTGAGTAATGCCCGACCGGCCGGAAATGCGCATTGCCGGGGACTATATCGATTTCCGCTTTTGCCGATAAGCTGAATTTTCTCGATCCGCTTGCCAGGGGGCATGAGTCCTCGATCCCGGCACATGGACGCGCGCAAGACCCGATTGACTGGCCTAACGCCCGATACGACTCACCTGCCGGATACCCACGGCGGCGATCAGGCCCATGATGGCCGCGACCACCGCCAGCGCCACGCGCAGGGTGGAATGGTGCGTAATGCCGCCGATGATCGCCGGCCCCAGCAGCATGCCGGTATAGGCCCATCGCGCGATCGCGGCGACGCCTTGCGCCGGGCTCAGTCCGGGCAGCCGCGCGCCGGCCAGGAAGAAGAACGGCATCAGGTTCGCGACGCCCAGGCCCATCAGCAGCAGGCCGGCCAACGTCCAGGCGGGTTGCGGCAGGCACACGGCGAGCGCAATGCCGGCAAAGCCCATCCACGCGCTGATTGCCAGCGTGCGGCTATCGCCGATGCGACGCCGCAGCGGATCGGCGGCGAAGCGTCCGCAGGCCATGCCGGTGGAAAACGCCGCATAGCCGTAGCTGGCCAGTTGCGGCGCGGCGTGGGCGACATCGCGCAGATAAACGCTGGCCCAGTCGTACATCGCGCCTTCGCAGATCAAGCCCAGGAAGGCGAAAAAGCCCAGCACCCACAGCGCTGCCGGAACGTGGCCACGTCCCGGCGCCGCCGCGTGTTCGTGCGTGGGCGCATCGTCGAGCAGCCGCGGCGTGCCGATGGCGATCGCCGCCAGCGCCATCGCGGCGATGCCGCAGGGATACACCCAGTGCGGCAAGGCTGCCAGCGCGGCCAGGCCGCCCAGGCCCGCGCCCACCATGCCGCCGACGCTGAACATGCCGTGCAGGGTGGACATGATGGGCTTGCCGCCACGCGTTTCCACGGCGGCCGCCTGCACGTTCATGGTCACGTCGAAGCCGGCCATCGCCATCCCGAACACCAGCAACAGTCCCAGCAATGCGGCGTAGTCGGGCATCAAGGGCACCAGGGCGGTCCCCGCCGCGTAGACGATGCCGCTGATCGTCAGCGCCCGCGCGCTACCGATACGCGTGGCCCAGCGGCCGATCGGCCCCATCGCGATGATGGCGCCGCCCGCGACGACCAGCATGGCGAACGACAATACGAAATCCGACAGCGCGAATCGCGACTTGATATCCGGAATCTGCACGCCCCAGGCGGCGAAGGCGGCGCCGTTAACGAAGAACTGCGCCATCACCGCGCGGGTCGCGGCGCGCATGCGGGCGGCTTCCAACGGGGCCGCTCCGCGGGAAGGTATGACGTTTACTGAGTCGGACATCGTGTCGGTACCATCGGTTATGCATTAGACGGTGAGGAATCGCGCGCCGCGTTCCCGCGTCTGGGTCTCCAGCACGGGCGCCAATTGCCGCACGGTACGCCGGAACTGCTGCGCCACCGGGCCCAGCGGTATCGCGCGGCGCCGGAGCAAGCCCAGGGTGCGCGTGACTTCCGGGCTGGTGAGCGCGCGTATCGCCAGTCTGGCATCGGGGGAATCCGGCAGTGCGGACAACGGCACCACGGATATTCCCAGGCCGGCCTCGACCAGGCCCAGCGCGCTGGTCAGGTGATCGATTTCCACCAGGTGGTCGCGTTGCCACCGCCACTTGCACAAAGCCTGTTCCAGCACCGCGCGGTTGCCGCTGCCCGGCTCCGACACGATCAAACGATAGGGCTTCAAGTCGTTCCAGCTGACACGGCCGCGGTCGGCCAGGGGATGATCGGCGGGGCACGCCAGCAGGAAGGGCTCGGTCAGCAAGGCATCGAAGGCCAGCCCTTCGGCGGTCCGCGTTTGCAGCGTCACGCCGAAATCCACGGAGCCGTCCCGCACGGCGGACATCACGCCGGCGACGTTGGCTTCGACGATACGGATGCGGGTTTGCGGCCGCTGGTCGTGGAAAGCGCGCAGGATATGCGGCAGCAGAAGCCGGGTGGCGGTCGGAATGCAGGCCAGGCTGAGCTGGCCGCTGCGGCTGGCCAGCCGGTCGTCGATCGCCGACAGCGCCTGCTCCAGGTCGTCCAGGATGCCGCGCGCGCGCGGCAGCAGCAGTTCGCCGATGGGGGTCAATTGCACGCGCCGCGTCGTCCGTTCGAACAGGGGCGCGCCGATGGCCGTTTCCAGGCGTTGAATGCGCCGCGTCAGCGCCGGCGCCGAAATATTGAGCTCGCCGGTTGCCAGTTGGAAACTGGCATGCCGGGCCACCGCGACGAAGCCGCGCAAGCCTTCGAGATCGATCGCGTTCAAGGAAGCCATAAGGGCATGGGAGGACAGCATCGGCAGGCGGCAGGATATGGCCCCGGCGCCTGGGGCGGCATGCGGCGTAAAGAAAAAAGCAAGACAACGCCGGCCACGAATTATTCCACTTCACGCAATAATAACGGCGCAATCGGCAATTCACAATGCGCCCGCGCCCGCCCGATACTTGCCGGATCAATGCCAATCGCCAGATTACTCAGGCAGCCTATCCCGGAGACAGCCATGGGCCACGCGCCAGCCACCGACGAAGTCCAGAATCCCTATACGCGAGGCATCGCGGAGTTCATCGCCACGTTGAAGTACGAGGACATCCCGGACCCCGTACGGGAACGCATCAAGTTGCTGATCCTGGACTCCTTCGGCTGCGCGATCTTCGGCGCCGAACTGCCCTGGAGCAAGATCCTGCTGGAAACGCTTTTGGCGGAAGACCACACCACCACCACGCCGGTCTGGGGCACCGACAAACGCCTGTCGTCGCCGCATGCGGCGCTGGTCAACGGCACGCTGGTGCAGGGTTTCGAAATCGACGACGTGCATCGCGTGGGCGTGCTGCACGTCGGCGCGGTCACGCTGCCAGCGGTGCTGGCGGCGGCAGGCAACCGCCCCGGAATGAGCGGCCGGGATTTCCTGCGGGCCTGCGTGGCCGGTTATGAAATCGGTCCGCGCGTGGGCATGTGCATGGGCCCGGAACATATCGCGCAAGGCTGGCATTCCGGCGCGACGGTGGGCGTGTTCTCCGCCGCAGCCGGCGCGGCGGCCGCGCTCGGCCTGTCCGCCGAACAGGCGGTCCACGCGCTGGGCATCGCCGGCACACAGTCCTCGGGCCTGATGGCGGCGCAATTCGGCGCCATGGTCAAGCGCATGCATGCCGGCCGCGCTTCGCAAAGCGGCCTGTACGGCGCCCTGCTGGCCGCGCGCGGCTTTACCGGCATCGTCGACGTATTCGAGAACCCCTACGGCGGCTTTTGCAGCACCCTGTCGCGCTCCACGGACCGCTTCGACCTGACCAAGCTGACCGCCGGCCTGGGCACGCAATTCGAGGTCATGCGCATCGCGCTGAAGTTCTATTCCTGCGTGGGCAGCAACCATACGACGCTGGATGCGCTGCGCACCATGCGCGCGCGCAAGCCCTTCGGCGCCGACGACGTCGAGGAAATCGTCGTGGAGGGATCGCGCGTGACCGTCGACCATGTCGGCTGGAAGTATGTGCCGCAGGGCCTGACCTCCGCGCAATTGAACCTGCCTTACTGCGTGGCCACGCTACTGCTGGACGGCGACGTTTTCGTCGATCAGTTCACGGAAGCGGACGTCACCAACCCGGACCGCATCCGCGTTTCCCAGAAGGTGAAGGTGCTCGAAGACCCCGCCATTACCGCGCGGGGCGCGGTCTATCGCCACATGGTCAATGTGAAGCTCAAGCTGAAGGACGGCACGCGGATGGAAGAAACCGTCGAGGCGCCGCGCGGCAGTGAGCATTCCTTTGCGTCGGCCGACGATGTCATCGAGAAGTTCGTCAAACTGGCGTCGCGCCGCATCGCGCGGCAGCAGGTCGACCGCGTGGTCGACACCATGATGAATATCGAGAAGCTCGACGACATCGGCACGCTGGTCGACGCGCTGACGGTCAAGCGCTAAGCGCCGCCAGACGACACGGGGCCCGGCATGCGCATGCCGGGCCCCGGTTTTTTCTGGGCTTTACGCGGTGACGTGCAGCTGCGTGCCCACCATGCCGTAGGTCGACAGCTGGGGCGCCACCGAACCGATCAGGCTAAGAATGGTCTGCGACTGGCTGTCCAGGGTCTTGCGCAGCAAAACGTTCTGCGCTTCCTGCATCGCGTTGGCCTGCTGCAGACCGACGGCGGCGCCAACGGTGGCTTCGATCGAGGAACTGTCCATGGTGGGTAGCCCGATTAGGAAAGATTCCGAAGCATACAGTATGAATACGTTATGTGGGCGGCAGTGGAGCTACTCGACAACGCCACCCCGCAAAATGTAAGCCAAACCGTACTTTCCGCTCTAAAAGATCCAAAATGTCAGTTAAAACATACACATAGATGACAGGCCTCACATAACTTATGTATGGTTAAGCTAACATTTTTGTCGAAACGAGTAGAAATGTCGGCTTTCGCATACTTTCCTGCTGCGGTTCTCCCTGCCCAGTTCGGTGCCAAGTTTCAGCGCGAGCGTAAACAGCGCAAACTCAGCCAAGCCGAACTCGCCGTAAAGGCAGGGCTCTCCAGGCAGACCATCATCCAAATCGAAAAAGGCGAAAACGTCGGGCTCCATCCGATCATGAGGGCACTGGGCGCCCTGAATTTGGGGCTACGTATCGATACCGTGACACTCAACTACGACGATGTCGGAAGGATGGACGAGGAGGAGCGCAAAGATGAAGGCGGCCGCTCTTCCGTGGCACCGCCGATGCGCTTCAATTCCCGATAGCTATGCATACCGTGCGCGCGCAACCAAGGCCAGGTACACCAGCCCGGCCGCCACGCTGGTGTGGCCGCTATAGCTGACCAGACCCAACCCCCAGCCCTGCCCGGCGACGACGATTTCGAATGCCAGGGCAAGCACGCCCCATCCCGCCAGGCGCAAGGCCCGCGTGCCGCGCGCCGGCAAGTGCCGGCCGAACACCGCTTCCTGCTGCCGTTCCGTCGCCAGCGCCAACGCGGTAAAGCCCGCGGTGCAGCACAGCAGAACCCACAGATGGATCATCGGACGGCCTCGCGGCGCGGCTGGCGATTGCCCGGCACAGGGCCCTTCCTGCGCATGGTCCGCCATGCCAGGGCCGCATGCAGGATCGCGAACGCCCACATCGTCAGGTCGAACCCCGCGTAGACCCAATCCCCCGCCGCCACGCTATGCCACAGCGGCCGTTGCGTGGTCAGCGCATTCAGCACGGGCAGCAGCGCCAGCAGGCCGGCTGCCAGCCACAGCAGCTCGATCCATGCCCGCCGGGCCGGCCGTGCCAGGGCGTACAACAGCGTCGCGGCCCAGGCCAGGAAGAACAGGTTGACCTCCGCACCGGCGCGGGCGGCCAACCCCACCGGCAGCAGCCGGTTGCCCCACAGGAAAGCCGTCATCGCCACCGACAGGCCGGCAATGGCGGCGATGTTCAGGCGCTCCACCAGGGCGAAGCCGAAATAAGGCCGCAGCGGGTCCGCCAGTTTCTGGCGGCGCTTGACGGTCCACATGACCAGCCCGGTGCCCACCATCGCCGTACCGGCCAGGCTGACGATGAAATACAGCCAGCGCATCTGCAGATCGCCGAAGCGTCCCCTGTGCAAGGCGAACATCACGCCCCGTACTTCGGCCGCGGCGCCCACGCTATCTCGGGCTTCCAGCAGTTTCCCCGTGGCACCCTCGAACAGCAGATATTGCGGGCTGGTGGACACACGGCCGGATTCGCCGCGCGTGACGGCGACGCGCGCGGCAGCGTCGCCCGGCAAGGTAACGGTGACCCGCCCGACGTTGTCCTGGCCCCAGCGCGCCTGCGCCTGGCGCACCATCGGCCCCAGCGGTGCCAGCGCGGCCTTCTGCCCGCTGGGCTCGCCCGGCTGTATGAAGGCGCTGATCTGGGACCGCAGTTCCTGGCGCTGTGCCGGTGTCTGCAATGCAAGGTCCTGGCCCCATGGCATGTACATGGCCATCAGCGTCACCAGGCCGGTATAGGTGATCATCAAATGGAAAGGCAGGCCGAATACCGACAGCGCGTTGTGTGCGTCCAGCCACGATCGCTGGCCCTTGCCCCCTCTGAAGGTAAAGAAATCGACGAAGATTTTCTTGTGCGTGATAACGCCGCTGACGATGGCCACCAGCATGAACATCGCGCACAGGCCCGCCACCCAGCGGCCCCACAGCGCCGGCATGTAGTAGAACTGGAAGTGGAAACGGTAGAAGAACTCGCCGCCCAGCGTGCCGCGTGCGGCAACGCGGTGTCCGGTGGCGGGGTCGAAGGTGGCGGACTGGAACGCGCGCCGGCCCGGCGCCTGTTGCGGCAGGCGCCAGAAGACGTCGACGGCGTTGCCGCGTTCCGTGGGCAGCTGCATGCTCCATTGGGTGCTGCCGGACGCGACGGTGCCCAGCTCATCGGCGATGCGCTGCGCGACGTCGGCCGCGTCCGGCCGATGCGCCCGCTCCGACAGCTCGGGCCGCATCCACTGCGATATCTCGTCCTTGAAATAGCTGACCGTGCCGGTCAGGAACATGGCGTACAACACCCATCCTGCCAGCAGGCCGGCCCAGGTATGCAGGTCCGACATGGACTGGCGGATGCCCCGCCCTGTGTGCGTGGCGAATACCCATATCACCGCGCCCGCATACACGGCAAAGCTGGCCAGCATGCCGGTCAGCACCGCCTGCGGCCGGCTGATCGGCAGCGCCAGCGCCGCCACGCTGGCCAGCGCGGCCAGGGCATAGCCGCCGGCCACGGCGGCGAAGATGCGTATCACGAGCGGTCCGACGCGTCCGATCCGGACCATGGCTCCCTCCCTTTCATTCGCTAGAAATCGATCTGCGCCGACAGCAGCACGGTGCGCGGCGCGGCGACCGTCGCATAGGTACCGCTGACCAGCCAGTAGTCCTTGTTGAACAGGTTCTCGATGTTGGCGCGGAACACCACCGATTTGCCCATGACGTCGGTCACGTAGCGCGCGCCGATGTCGTAGCGCGTCCAGGCAGGCACCTTGATGGTGTTGGCCGCGTTGAAGTACGTGGACGCCGTATGGATGACGCGGGCATTCAGGCTCAGGCCGCGGATCCACGGCGTATCCCAATCGACGCCCAGGTTGAAGGTGTTGCCGGGCACGCCATTGGCATCGTTGCCGTCGTTCACGCCGCCGGCGGTGCGCTGCAGCGTCGCATCGTAGAAAGTCGTGCTGGCCATCACGCGCAGACCGCGCGTCATCTCGCCATAGGCCGACAGTTCCAGCCCGCGGTTGCGTTGCTCGCCGTCGAAACTGTAGATGTTGGTCTCGGGGTCCGTTATCGCGTTGGGCCGGTCGATCTGGAACACCGATGCGGAGGTGATCACGCTACCCCAGTCGACCTTGACACCGGCCTCGTATTGCTTGGACTTGTAGGGTGCGAACACCTGGCCCGCGTTGGCGGCCGTGGCGGGCGCGATGCCGCCGCGCGTCAGTCCCGAGGTGAAGTTCCCGTACAGGGACACATTGGACAGCGGCTTGAAGACGATGCCCGCCAGCGGCGAGACCGCGCTCTCGTCATAGGAAGAGGTCTGGGCGCCCGTGGCGGTGGAATAGTTATCCAGGACCACGCGCTGCTCGCGCACACCGGCCGTGATCAACAGCCGCCCGTCCGCGAACGACAGCGTATCGGTCAGCGCAACGCTGGTCAGCGCGGTTTCCGATGCCTTGGCCGGCGATTGCCGGTCGCCCGTCACCGGCGGCAGCGGCGCCGGATGGTAAATGTTCGAAGCGGCGCGGGTCGCCGAGGTCACGTAGGCATTGCCCGCTTCCTGGTCCAGGCGGGTGGCGCCCAGGGTCAGGGTATGGCCGACGCCCCAGGTATCCAGCCGCACCCGCACGCCGACGTCGCCGGTCGTGGTCTTGCTGTACGAATCGTAGTAGGCGTTGGTGACCGTGAAGTTGCCTTGCTGGTCCACCGGCCCCGAGGGGAAGGTCTGGTCCGCCGACCCGTAGCGGTAGCCGACGGCGCCATAGACGGTGACGCGATCCGTCACGTCGTACTCCATGCGGGTGGCGATGGTGGAATCCTGCAGCTTCAGCCTGGTGCCCGGATAGAAGTTGCGATGCCCGGACGGCGGGTCCGGCAAGGATGTGACGGACGACTGGAATCCGACCTGCGGCCGGAAGTTATCGGTATCCTCGCGCTGGTCGTAGGCATCCAGCGACCAACGCAGCCGGGTCCCGCGGTAATCCAGGCCGACGGCGCCCACGGTCTGCTGCTGGTTGCCGTTGTCGATGGCCGTCGCGCCGTCGCGATAGACGCCGTTCACCCGGATGCCCCAGGCATTGTCCTCGCCGAAGCGGCGGCCAACGTCGAACTGGCCGCCCAGTTGCCCCTTGCTTTGATAGGTGGTGGTCAGGCGGGTCAGCGGATCGTCGCCGGCGCGCTTGGTGACGATGTTGATGCCGCCGCCGATGCTGCCGTTCGGGCTGATGCCGTTCATCAGGGTACCCGGCCCCTTCAGGACCTCCACGCGCTCCATGATCGCCACCGGCATGCGGCTGGCCGATGCCAGGCCGTACAGGCCGTTCAGGCCCACATCGTTACTGGCCACGGTAAAGCCGCGGATCTGGAAGTCTTCGCCGAAGCCGTTGCTGGCGGTCAGCATGCGCACCGACGATTCGTTCTGCACGACGTCGGCCAGCGTCCTGGCCTGCAGGTCCTCGATCGCTTCCGAGGTGTAGTTGGTGGTGCTGAAAGGCACGTCCATGGCGTTGGACGTACCCAGGATGCCCAGGCTGCCGCCCGTGGCGATCTGCCCGCCCGCATAGGCCGGCGGCAACCCGTTGTCGGCGGCCGTGCTGACCTTGACGGTCGGCAGTTGCACCGCGTGCGCGCCGGTATTCGCCGGCGGGCGCAGCACATAGCTGCCGTTGGCCTGCCGCCCGGCGTGGATGCCCGTATTGGCCAACAGGGTGTCCAGGCCGCCCTGGATGGTGTACGCGCCCTTCAGGCCGTCGCTGCGCCGGCCTGCGGTGACCTCAGGCCTGAATGACAGCATGATCCCCGACTCGCGTCCGAAGCGGCTCAGCGCGTCCTCCAGCGTCCCCGCGGGAATGTCGTACTCGCGGACCTGGACCGCCTGTGCCTGCGCCTGTGCCGCGGGCGACGCGGCAAGAAAAGCCATCGCGCCGATGGCGCCATGGGCGATGCGCGCGGCCGCGCATGTCAACGCGGCACGCCGGGTTAGCAATGTGAAGGGACGCTCGCGTCCGCGGACCTGATGCATGTGTGGCCTTTTGTCTGGAGTGAGGATGCGTTCTCACTTCCATGACCCGCGAAACATGAAAACGGCTCATCCGGATCCTCCCGCGGCCGGCACCAGGCGTGTCAGGCGGTGCACCCAGAACCGTGTGCGGATTTCCAGCCGCGCGCCCACCGTCGTGCCGACGGTGCGCAGGACCTCGTCGATATCGCGCAGCGGGAAAGAACCGGACACGCGCAGCGCGGCGATGGCGGGATCGCAGGACAGCGATTCGGCGCTATACCGCCCCAGTTCGGCGATGAAGTCGTCCAGGCGCATGCCGCGCGCAACGATGAAGCCGTCTTTCCAGGCCAGGCTGGACGCCTGCACCTGGCGCGGCGGCGCGATGGCGCTGGCCGTATAGGTGGCGGCGTAGCCGGCCGGGATGTCAACCGCACGGCCGTCGCCGCCGGGCCGGATGCGTACCGCGCCCGCGAAGACGGCGATTTCGGTGCCGCCGTCGCGCCGCCGGACGGTGTATTGCGTGCCCAGCGCCTGCGCCGTTCCCTCGGCGGTTTCGACCAGAAAGGGCCGCTTGGCCGGTGCGGCATCGGCGGCGGTGGCAATGAATATCTCCCCGCTCAGCAGGCGGATCCGCCGCTCGCCGGCGGTGTACCGGACGTCGATGGCGCTTCCGGTGTTAAGCACCAGCCGCGTGCCGTCGGCCAGGACCAGCGCGCGGCGTTCGCCCACCGCGGTGCGATAGTCGGCTGTCCATACACGCCAGGGCGCATCTTCCCGAAGGCCCCACGCGGCACCGCCGGTGAACGCCAGCGCCGCCAGCGTCTTGACGGCCCGGCGCCGCCCCGTCGCCGCCGGCGGCGCCAGAGACGCCCGCGCGATGGCGGCGTTCGGCGCCGACGCCAGCGGCCGCAGCCGGCCGTTGACGGCCTCGATGCGCTGCCATGCCCGCTCGTGATCCGGGTGGGCGCGGCGCCAGCGATCCCATTGCACCCGGACCTCCGCGGACACGGCATCGCCCTGCAGCTCGACCAGCCATTCCAGGGCGCGCTCGGCTACCTCCGGAGCGATGCCGGCGGCGTCGGGAGTATCGCGATACCAGGGCGAGGCGGACAAGGCGGCGTCAACCCGTAAAGGACAGGTCGGCGAAGTAGCAGCGCTGCAGGGCTTTGACGATATGGCGCTTGACCGTCGCGATCGAAATGCCCAGCGCTTCGGCGACCTGCCCATGCGTATACCCGTCCAGCTGCGACAGCAGGAAGGCCCGTCGCACGATAGCCGGCAGGCCGTCCAGCAGCCTGTCCAGCTCGACCAGCGTTTCCAGCACGATGGCACGAGCCTCCGGCGACCATGCCGTCGCCGCCGGCGCGTGGGCGAGCGCCTCCAGGTAGGCTTTCTCCAGCTTTTCGCGGCGCCAGTGATTGGAGACCAGGCGCTGGGCCACCGTGGTCAGGAAGGCGCGCGGCTCTTCGATGGCCGGCGGCACCCGGTCGCTACTCAGCAGACGGATGAAGGTGTCGTGCGCCAGATCCGCCGCCTGGTCGGCGTTGCCCAGGCGCCGGTGCAACCATCCCTTCAGCCAGGAATGGTGGTCGCTGTAGAGCGCTTCCACGGTGATGGGGAAGAAATATCCCGAGGTACCCAAGATCGAGCCTTTTTCGTCGGCCGCCCCATCCCGCCGGGCCGGCGGCAGCCAGTGCACATTCGCAAATAGTAATCGTTACCATTATCAAGTGTACACCGGCCGCGCGGCCGACATCGCGGCGTCCAGCCCCCGTGTCCCGGAATCGCCGCGCCGGGCGTGACGCTCCACCGGCATCACGGCTCCGTTATCCCGGTTTCGGCCCCGCGGGTCACGCCCCCGGGGCCGGCGCTGCTAGCCGCCCAGAGCGCCCAGGTTCAGCGCGTGGCTGCGCCCGATCCACATCGCCCTGTCGCGGTGGTCCGCCAGGGCATCCCCGGTATTGGGGTGGAGGAACACATCCAGCCCGTCGTGGTTCAGCGTCAGCCACGTCGCCACGCGGGCGAGTTCGGCCGGCGCGAAGGCCAGTTGGTAGCTCCACCGGGGATGAGGCCCGACCGGGCGCTCATGGAAGCGCCCCATGGCGACGCTATCGCCGAATACTTCGACGATGCGCTGGCGCAGCGCATGGGCGGCGTCGCGGGTGGCGGCGTCGAAATACACATGCGCGTGCCAGCCGTCCACCACGGACAAGTCGTCCTGGCTCATGACTGCGCACCGCCGGCCTGCTGCAGCTTGTCCTGCGTGCGGGTGTCGAAGTCCGTGGCGTCGTGCCGCTCGTGCAGCTGGCTGGCGGGATCGCCGTTGACCCGGTTGACCATTCTGCCCCGCCGCACCGCCGCCCGCTCGCCGATGGCATCGGCCCAGCGCCGCACATGCTTGTAGTCCTGCACCGACAGGAATTCGCCCGCGTCATACACCAGGCCCTTCGCCAGCGCGCCGTACCACGGCCAGATGGCGATGTCGGCAATGGTGTAGTCGGCGCCCGCGATGTATTCGCTCTCTGCCAGGCGCTTGTCCAGCACGTCGAGTTGCCGCTTGGCCTCCATGGCGAAGCGGTCGATCGCGTATTCGATCTTGACGGGCGCGTAGGCATAGAAGTGGCCGAAACCGCCGCCCAGATAGGGGGCGCTGCCCATCTGCCAGAACAGCCACGACAGGCACTCCGCGCGCCCGGCCGGATCGGCGGGCAGCAAGGCGCCGAACTTTTCGGCCAGGTACAGCAGGATCGCGCCGGACTCGAATACGCGGATGGGCCGCGGACCGCTGCGGTCCATCAGCGCCGGAATCTTGGAATTGGGATTCGCCTGCACAAAGCCGCTGCCGAACTGGTCGCCATCGCCGATGCGGATCAGCCACGCGTCGTACTCGGCCCCGCGATGGCCCAGCGCCAGCAGCTCCTCCAGCATGATGGTCACTTTCTGGCCGTTCGGCGTGGCCAGCGAGTACAGCTGCAAAGGGTGACGGCCGACGGGCAGTTCCTTTTCGTGCGTCGGTCCGGAGACCGGGCGGTTGATGCTGGCGAAATGGCCGCCATTGGCCTTGTTCCAGGTCCAGACTTTCGGCGGCACGTATGCGGATGAATCGCTCATTAACAGCTCCACGTAAGGGTCGGTCATGTCGATGACCGGTATTCGGATAAACAATGCCTCGCGCCGCTACCCCGGGGGGGCGCGCGCGGCCCATGCATTCGTATAGCACCCGCCGGACGCGCACCGGCCCAAACCCACACCCGGCGTGCGGTCAAGCCGCCTGCGTTACGTTATTCTCCCGGCAGTCAGTCAAACGCAAGTGGAGCAGACGTGGCGCACATCATTCCGGACGGCTGGGAACGCCAGCCGCGCAGCGGCCCGGCACAACGCGAGCTGGATACCCTGGCACGCCTGAAAGCCGGCCTGCCGGACGACTATACGGTCTACCACGCCGTGCACTGGACCAATGTCGAGGGACGCCACGCGATCTACGGCGAGATCGACTTCGTCATCGTCAACCGCGCGGGCGACCTGCTGGTCATCGAACAGAAAACCGGCGCCCTGGACGAAACGCCGGATGGCCTGGCCAAGCGCCACGAAGGCAAGGCGCGGCTGATCTCGGTACAGATGGCGCGCACCGCCGAAAGCCTGCGGGCCAAGCTGGCGCGCAGCCTGGACGGTGCCGACATCCATCTGGACTACCTGCTGCACTGTCCCGATCATCGCGTGGTCGCGCCCACGACGGCCGGGCTGGTGCCCGAACGCATCGTCGACGCCGGCCGGCGCGATCGCCTGTGCGCCATCATCCAGGAAATCCTGCCGCCCGGCGCGCCCTCGCCCCTCGCCGCGCGCGTCGATCGCTTCCTGCGCGACATCATTCGCCTGGAAGTCGACGTCAGTGCCCTCATCGGCCAGACGCGCACGCTGGTCACCCGGCTTGCCGGCGGCCTGGCGCATTGGGCGCGCCAGCTGGACATCGACCCCTATCGCCTGCGCGTCACCGGCACTGCCGGTTCGGGCAAGACCCAGCTGGCGCTGGCCGAATACCGCGACGCGGTCGAACAGGGCAAGCGTCCGCTGTACGTCTGCTTCAATCGCCCGCTGGCCGACCACTTCAACCGCATCGCGCCATCGGGCGGCCTGATCTGCTCCTTCCATATGCTTTGCGACCGCCTGCTGCGCGCGGCCGGCCGCAAGCCGGATTTTTCACAGCCGGACGCTTTCGCCCGGCTGGTCGATGAAGCCGCGGCGCAACCGGTGCCCGAAGACTTCCTGTTCGATACCGTGATCGTCGACGAGGGCCAGGATTTCGACACGCATTGGCGTGACATGGTGCTGCGCCTGGCACGGCCCGCGGCGCGTGTCCTGTGGCTGGAGGATCCGCTGCAAAACCTGTACGGCAATACGCCGCCGGAGCTGCCCGGCTGGGTGCGCTTGCGCGCGCAAAGCAACTTCCGCAGTCCGCGTCCGGTGGTCGACTTCCTGCACACCATCCTGCCCGACGATACGCGCATCGACGCGCAGGCGCCGGTGCTGGACGCCGACGTGGAAGTCCTCTCGTATCACGACGAAGAGAGCCTGGCGCGGGCCGTCAAGCAAGGCATACGCAAATGCTATTCGGACGGCTTTCGCCAGGAAGACGTGGCGCTGCTCAGCTACCACGGCCACAAGACCTCGCAGGTCCTGCGCAAGGACAGGCTGGGTCCGCACACGCTGCGCCGCTTCACCGGCCGATACGATCTTTTCGGCCAGCCCGAATATTCCGCGGGCGAAGTCCTGGCCGAATCCGTCTACCGCTTCAAAGGCCAATCCGTGCCCGCGGTCGTCTTTGCCGAGATCGATTTCGACACGCTGGACGAACAGGCCGTGCGCAAACTGTTCGTCGGTGCCACCCGGGCCACGCTCAAGCTGATCCTGATCGCGGCGGAACCCGCGGCTACGGCACTGCGGAACAAGCTGGACTGACCCGCCGCGAAGGCGGTGCGGCCGTATAGGCCGCGACCCGCAACGTCGGCGATTTCCGGCCGTGCGGCGGTCAATTTCGACGATGTTGATGTCTTCGTGCAGCGCCCCCCTGGACGCGGGCGTCAAGAGCCTGTATACTTTCCGTCTTTGCCGATGCGCCGATTGCTTTTTTTGCAACCTTTTGGGCAACCTTTTGGGCAAACGGCCGGCAGCAAAAAAAAACGATTCCACGCGTTCAATGGCGGCCTTTCCGCGGGTTCGCTTCGTTACGCGGCGTTCGCTTCGGTGACCACCGCCGGCGATGTCGACGGTCCATGCCCCGATGCCGCCACTGCGATCACGCTGCGTGATCGCAGGGATAGATCCAAGCCGATCCATTCCTCTGAACGCTCCTTCGGTTCCGACCGATCGCATGCATGGCCGCATCCGCCGCGCATGCAGGGTCCGGCATTGCCATGTCGCGCCCAAGAACCTGCACGGAGGCCCAGGCATGAACATCCGGCTGGCAAAGTACGCCGCCACGCTCACCGTCATCGCGATCGCGGTCCTGCTGCTCGCGCACGCCATCGGCGCGCAGGCATGGCGGCAGTACAGCGGCGACCTGCGCTACTACGCCGGACGGCATCTGATCCTGGTGGGCTATTCGATGGCCCTGGCCCTGGCGGTCGGCGTCCCCGCCGGCGTACTGCTGAGCCGGCGCCGCGCCGCCCGCTACGCCGAGCGGCTGATGCAGGTCTTCAATGTGGGCAACACCATTCCCTCGCTCGCGGTGCTGGCCATCGCCCTGGGGATATTCGGAATCGGCGAACCGCCGGCCGTCACCGCGTTGTTCCTGGCGTCGCTGCTGCCCATCGTGCGCAATACCTATGAAGGCGTGAAGAACGTCCCGGCCGCCATGCTGGAGGCCGCGCGCGGCATCGGCATGACGCCATGGCAGGCGCTGCTGCGTGTCGAGCTGCCCAACGCGCTGCCCATCATCGTGGGCGGCGTTCGCACCGCGCTGGCCATCAACGTCGGCACGGCACCGCTGGCCTACCTGATCGGCGCGGACAGCCTCGGCACCCTGATTTTCCCCGGCATCTACCTGGACAACACCCCGCAGATGCTGCTTGGCGCCGCTGCCACGACGGCGCTGGCGCTGGCCCTGGACGGCATCGTCGCGGCCGCCAGCCGGTATGCCCTGGCCTGGCGCGCCACGCCCGCCTGAACGACATTCCGCGCGCACGGGCACCGGCCCCCGCGTGACACTTTCGCCGGCCGCTTCGCCTTGACCGGTGTGGGCCGACCCCGTCTTGCCGCCCGATGGCGGAAAAGGAGAACCTCGTACGATGCAGCGATCCCTCCGCAGGACATGCCGCCTGCCACGCGCGCCGATGCGCGCCCTGTTGCTTGCCCTGGCGTGCGCCATCCTGGCGCCGGGGGCCGCCCACGCCGCGAACACCCTGCGGGTCGGCGCCAAGAATTTCACCGAGCAATACGTCCTGGCCGAAATCACGGCCGATTATCTCCGTGCCAAGGGCTATGGCGTCGATGTCCGGGCGGGCCTGGGCAGCACACTGATGCGCAGCGCCCAGGAAAATGGCCAATTGGACATCGTCTGGGAATACACCGGCACCGCCGCGCTGGTGTATCTGAAGATCCCGGACGCCGTAAAGCTCGACGCCCACGCGCTCTACGAAAAAGTCCGGCAGCTCGACGCCCGGAACGGATTGGCATGGCTGGACGCCTCGCGCCTGAACAACACCTATGCCCTGGGCGTGCCGCGCCAGGTCGCGGAAAAGTGGCAGGTGCGGACCATCTCGCAATTGTTCGCGAAAATGCGCGCGGACCCGCATGGCAGGCATGTCTTCGCGATGGACGCCGAATTCGCCAATCGCCCGGATGGCCTGCGTCCCCTGGGCGCCGCCTACGGCATGCAGTTCGATCGCGCGGACATCAAGCAGATGGACCCAGGACTGGTCTACACGGCCCTGCATAACGACCAGGTAACGGTCGGGCTGATCTACACGACCGACGGCCGCGTGCGCGGCTTCAATATCGTCCCGCTGGAAGACGACAGGCACTACTTCCCCAACTACAACGCAACGCCGGTGGTACGGCGCGAGGTGCTCGATCGCAACCCCGCGCTGGCCGGCCAGTTGAATGCCTTGTCGGCCGCGCTGGACAACGACGCCATGCTGGACATGAACAAGCAGGTGGATATCGACGGCCGCTCCGTGCGCGACGTGGCGGCGGATTTCCTGCGTACCCACAGGCTGCCCTGAAGGAGACGCCATGACTCTCTACGACTACCTGTCGGCCAACTGGACGGATCTGCTCGCGCTGACACTGCAGCATATCTACCTGGTCGGGAGCGCCGTCGGCTGCGCCATCCTGGTCGGCGTGCCGGCCGGCATCCTGGTCAGCCGCCACGAATGGCTGGCCGGGCCGCTGCTGGGCATCGCGACCGTCGTGCTGACGCTGCCTTCCATTGCCCTCTTCGGCCTGATGATCCCGCTGCTGTCGAGGTTCGGCGCCGGCATCGGCGCGGTGCCGGCCGTCATCGCCGTGTTCCTGTATTCGTTATTGCCCATCATGCGCAACACCTACCTGGCGCTGCACAACGTCAGCCCCGGGATCAAGGAAGCCGGCATCGGCATCGGCATGACGTTCTGGCAGCGGCTGCGGCTGGTGGATCTTCCGCTCGCGGTACCGGTCATCCTGGGCGGCGTGCGTACCGCCGTGGTCATGAACATCGGCGTCATGACCATCGCCGCGGTCATCGGAGCGGGCGGGCTGGGCACGCTGATCCTGCGTGCCATCGGCCAGAGCAACATGATGAAACTGCTGGTGGGCGCCGTGCTGGTCAGCCTGCTGGCCATCGCCGCCGATTTCGCGCTGCAGGCCTTGCAGCGACTGCTGACTTCGAAGGGGTTACAAAAGCCATGATCGAACTGGACAAACTGACCAAGACTTTCATCCAGAAAGACGGCAAGCCGTTCAATGCGGTCGACGCGGTCAGCCTTAACGTCGAGGAAGGCGAATTCTGCGTGTTCCTGGGCCCCTCCGGCTGCGGCAAGACCACCACGCTGAAGATGATCAACCGCCTGATCGCACCGTCGTCCGGCCGCGTGCTGGTCGACGGCCACGACACCATGGCAATGGATGAGGTCGAGCTGCGCCGCCACATCGGCTACGTCATCCAGCAGATCGGCCTGTTCCCCAACATGACGATAGAAGAGAACATCACCATCGTCCCCCGCCTGCTGGGCTGGGACCGGAAACGCTGCCGCGAACGCGCGGCGGAACTGATGTCCATGGTCGCGCTGGACCCGAAAATCTACATGAAGCGCTATCCCCGCGAGTTGTCCGGCGGTCAGCAGCAGCGCATCGGCGTGATCCGCGCCCTGGCCGCCGATCCGCCGGTAATGCTGATGGACGAGCCGTTCGGCGCGGTGGACCCGATCAATCGCGAATCCATCCAGAATGAATTTTTCCAGATGCAGCGCGCGTTGAAAAAGACGGTGATCATGGTCAGCCACGACATCGACGAAGCGATCAAGCTGGGCGACAAGATCGCGGTCTTCCGGCGCGGCAGGCTGGTGCAGTACGACCATCCCGATACCCTGCTGGCACACCCGCGGGATGAATTCGTCGGCGCTTTCGTCGGCCAGGACGCCACACTCAAGCGCCTGCTGCTGGTCAAGGCGGGCGACGCCGCCACGCAGCCCGGCACCGCGCACGCCGAGACGCCGCTGGCCGATGCCTATCGGGACATGGAAGAGAACGACAACGGGCACCTGACCATCGTCGGCGCCGACAATCGCGCACTGGGCTTCGTGCAGCGTCGCGTCGCGCGCGGCGGCCAGGGGACCTGCGGCCAGCACCTTCGCGACTTCTCGGCCACGGTCGCGCCGGACGACAATCTGCGGGTGGTGCTGTCGCGGATGTACCAGTACAACTCATCCTGGATGCCCGTGATCGACGCGGACAACGGCTACGTCGGCGAGGTCACGCAGGATTCGATCGCGAATTACCTGAGCTCTGGCCGGTCGCGCCATCGGACGGGGCAGATCGCCACCTCCTGGCAGACCTCGGCGCAGGCGTAGCGGCGGGCTCAATGCGCGCTGGCTCGCGCGTAGAAGCCTTCCCTCGCCAGCAGCGCTTCATGCGTGCCGGCCTGGGCCAGCCGCCCTTCCTGCAATACCAGGATCAGGTCGGCCTCGCGGATGGTGGACAGGCGATGAGCGATAACCAGGGTCGTGCGATGCTGCATCAGCAGTTGCAGCGAGCGCCGTATGCCCAGCTCCGACAGGGTATCCAGATGCGAGGTCGCCTCGTCGAGGATCAGCACCGGCGCATTCTTGAGGAAGGCGCGCGCGATGGATATCCGCTGGCGCTGGCCGCCCGACAATTGCATGCCGCGTTCGCCCACCCTGGTCGCCAGGCCGTCGGGCAAGGCGCGCACGAAGTCGGTCAGGGCAGCCTGTTCCAGCGCCGTGCGCAGGTCGTCATCGCTGGCGTCCGGCCGCGCGAGCCGGATATTCGCTTCCAGCGTGTCGTTGAACAGATAGGTGTCCTGGGTGACCAGCGCCACGCACTCGCGCAAACCGTCCAGCTCCAGTTCGCGCACGTCGACGCCGCCCACGCGTATCGTCCCTTGAACGGGATCCCAGAAACGCAGCAGCAGGCTGGCGACCGTGCTCTTGCCGGCGCCGGATGGGCCGACGATGGCCGCCATGGCGCCCGCCGGCACGTTGAAGCCCAGATCCTTCAAGGTGTACTCCCGCATGCCGGGATAGGCGAAGCTGACGTGATCGAATTCCAGCGACAGGCCCGCGGCGGCCCGGGGCGCGGGACGCGGACCGTCGCGAACCGGCTCGGGCTCATGGTTGACGACGTGCAGCCGGCGTGACGCGGCGATGGTGTCCGCCAACTGCCGGCTGACCTGTGAGATCTCGGACACCGGCAGGAAGGTGGCCAGCGATATCAGGATCAACAGCGGCAGCATGCCGGCGTCCAGCGTGCCGGCCGCCACCTGCATCGCACCCACGACGGCGGCCGCAAGACCGCCCAGGCCCATCGCGACCTCGAAGCGTGCGGCTTGCCCCGAGAGATCGCGCAGGATGTCCAGACGGCGCCGGCCATAGCGTTCGGCCAGCGCCAGGAATTCCGCCCGTCGCCGCGCGGTGGCCTGGAACGCCGTCAGCTCGCCCAGGCCCTGGATGGTGTCGGTGGCATGCGCGCTCATTTCACCCAGCGCGGCGCGGGCCTTGTCGCCCAATGCATCCACGTGGCGGCGGCCGCGCACGGGGGCGAACAAGGCGTAGGCCAGGAAGGGGAGCAGCGTGAAGGCCACGGGCCAACTGAAGGCGAACAGGAAACCCAGCACGGTCAAGGGAACCAGCACCGCGACGATGGCCGGGGCGATGGTGTGCGCGTAGAAGTACTCGATCATCTCCACGTCCTGGGTGGCCAGCGCGACAAGGTCGCCGGAGCGCCGGCGCAGCAGATACGCGGGCGCGAGCCGTTCCAGCTTGTCGTAAAGGTTCACGCGCATGTCGCCCAGCAGGCGATAGGCCATGGCATGGGCGAGCCAGGACTCCAGCCAGTGGAACAGCGCGGCCAATGGCGCGGCGATCAGCAGCGCGATGATCAGGGTGCCGGGATCCCGGCCGTCGCGCACAGCGGCCACGACCAATGCGCTCAGCACACCGACGCCGATATACGCCGCCACGCGGGCGACGCCAAGCACGATGGTGGTGGCCAGCGTCCCGCGCCAGGGCCGCACGACGGCCAGCAGGGTGGCCACGGTCGCGCGCCAGCCGACGTGCCGCGCGTCTTCGTCGAGCGCGCGCGGTTCCGGGGGCGATTGCGTGACCGTGTTGTTCTGCGGCGCGGTGCCGGCCTGCGGGCCCGCGTCCGGGCCGGGACGAGCCGTGATGCTCGCCGCGCCGCTCCTTGCCGCCGATTCCTTCTGACGGCGCGCCTCGTCCTGTTCGCGCATCAGCGCGTAGTACAGCCCGCCCCGCGCCATCAGTTCGGCATGCGCGCCCCCTTCCGCCACCTTGCCGGCATCCAGCACCAGGCAGCGGTCCGCGCCCAGCACGCTTGCCAGGCGATGCGCCAGGATCAGCGTGGTCCGGCCGGCCATCAGACGGTCCAGCGCCTGCTGGATGATGGCTTCGTTCTCGGTATCCACCGACGATAGCGCCTCGTCCAGGATCAGGATGGGCGCATCGCGCAGCAGCGCGCGCGCGATCGCCAGGCGCTGGCGTTGGCCGCCCGACAGTTGCAGCCCACGCTCGCCGATGTGCGTGGCGTAGCCGTCGGGCAGCGCCATGATGAAGTCGTCGATATTGGCGGCGCGGGCCGCGGCGCGGACCTGCTCGGGCGTGGCGTCGTGCCTGCCCAGCCGCAGGTTGTCGTCCAGCGTGCCATGGAACAGGGTGATGTCCTGGCTGACCACCGCGATGCGCGACAGCAGGGCCTGCGGGTCCAGATCCCTTACGTCGTGGCCGCCCACGCGCACGGCGCCGTGCTGCGCCACGCATTCCCGCAGCAGCAATCGCACGATCGTCGACTTGCCGGCGCCGCTCGGACCGACGATCCCCACCCGCTCGCCCGCCGCGATGCGAAAGCTCAGGCCGCGATGCGCGGCGCGCTGCGGCGTATAAGAAAAGCTGACGTCATCGAACTCGATACTGGGGCGTAAGTCCGCCGCGCCGATACCCGCGCCGCCGGCTTGCGCCGCGGCGGAGCCGGCATTCGACGCGGCCAGGGCCGTTGCGCCGGATTCCGCATCCGTCAGGGCGTGGATGCTGGCAGCCGCCGATTGCCCCAGCATGCCCCGGTGCAACACCGCCCGCAGATCCCGCAGGGGCCGGAAAATCTCGGTACCGGCCATCAGCACGATCAGCAGCGCCTCCACGCTCATCGTGCCATGGCCGACGCGCCACGCGCCCAAGGTCAGCGCCAGCGCCGCGCCCAAGGCCACGCCCAGATCGCTGATCCCGCGCGTCAGCAGGCTCACCGACAGCACCCACATCGTGCCGTCGGACAAGCGGCGCGCCCGCTCGGCCAGCCGGCGCCCCCAGGACTTGCCCTGGCCGAAGGATTTCAGCGTGGGCAAGCCCTGCACCGCATCCAGGAAATCCTCGCCGAAATCCTGCAGCGACCTGGCGCGCTCGAGGCTGGCGCGCCGGTCCAGCATATGCACCGCCATGGGCCCCACCAGGGCGAAGATCGCCGCCGCCAGCAGCACCAGCGCCGTGGGGACGTCCCAGAACGCGATGACGGCGAAGATGGCGAAGGGCGCCGCGGCGGCGATCGCCACTTGCGGAAGATACTGGCCGAAAAAGGTCTGCAACTGCTCGACGCCATCGACCACCGTCAGCATCACGCCGCCGGTGCGCTGGTTGGCGAACCATGCCGGCCCCAGCGCAACGATGCGGTCATACAGCTTCGCGCGCAGCACCTGCTGCACGGTGGCGGCGCAGCGGTTGGCCTGGACGGTACGGCCATGGTCCAGCACAGCGCGCAAGAGCACCAGCGCCGCGGCGGCGGCAGCCGGCCGGATCCAGCTTTGCCACGGATCGCCGGCGAACACGCGCGCCAGCATCTGGCCCAGGAACACGTAGCGGCCGATGCCGGCGGCCAGCGCCAGCAGGCCCAATAGGATGCCGCCGGCCAGTTGCGCCCGCATACCGCGCGTCAACCGCCACAACCGAAAATCGAAATACATCGCGCCCGCCCCTTTCCCTTGCTCTTCACGTACCGGGATTGTGGCTTTGCCCGGGGGTACTGGACTAGTGATAGTTTTTCGATCCTGGGTAGAGTTAAATTACACCCATGTCGAACCTGCCTTTCCGCACCCCACCGCTGGCCGCGCTGCGCGCCTTCGAAGCCGTCGCCCGGCTGGGCAGCCTGAGCCGCGCGGCGGCGGAATTGAACGTGACCAAGAGCGCCGTGAGCCATCAGCTGCGCGGGCTGGAAGCCGATCTGGGGGTGGTGCTACTGCGGCGCGGGGGCACCACCCGCCGCGCGGAACCCACCGAGGCGGGCGCGGACCTGTTGGCCGCCGTGCAACAGGCCCTGACCCTGCTGTCCACCGCGTGCCGCAACGTACGGGCCACGTCCCTCGGACGGCAGGCGCATCGCGTGAACGTTTCGGCGAACCCTTCGCTGGCCGCGCTATGGCTGGCGCCGCGCATCGGCCGCTTCGCCGAGCTGCACCCGGAGATCGACGTGCAGGTGTATCTGCACGCCAACCACGATCCGGCATGGCAAGAACAAGGCATCGATCTCGCGTTTCTTCATGTCGGCGACGAAGGACCGAACCGTCCGGCGCCTGGCGACATCCCTCTGATCAGAGAGACCGTGATACCGGTGTGCAGCCCGAACCTGATCCCCGAGGCGCAGCGCGATGACCCCGCGGTATTCGCGCGCCATCGCTGGCTGGAGGAAAAACACGTTGCCAGTCCCGAGACCAGCTGGCGCACCTGGCGCAAGCGTTTGAAGCTGAACCGCGCACAATGGCAGGATCCGCTGATCCTGAGCGGGCTCAGCACGGTGGTGTCCGCCGCCGTGGCGGGCGCGGGCATCGCGCTGGGCAGATCGCCGCTGATCGATGAAGAGCTCGCGCGGGGCGGACTGGTGCCTTTGGCGCCGGCGCTGCGCATGGCGGGATCGTGGGGCTACGTGATGCGCATGCGGCCAGATCGACGGGACGATGCCGCGCTGCCGGTGCTGGTGGAGTTCCTGCTGAACGAAGGGCGACAACCGGCATTTTGCCCACCATGGCCGCGGGAATGACGGTTGCGCCCCATCCGGTGTCCCTCACCAACGATATGGAGCACCGCCATGACTGACGATCGTCCCATGGAAGATCCCACCCGCACCGCGCCCCCCGAGCCTTCCACGAAAAGCCAGGTCGACATCGCCAACGATGTGCAGGACGGTTTGCGCGAATCCCAGGACAGGACCAAAGGCCGCGCGCCGACCGCCGGCGGCAAGGCGACACAGTTCGACGGCAATCCCAACCCGGAAAGCGACGGCGAAGGCAGCGTGTTCAGTCCGCCGGACGACACCCCTTCCGTACTGCCCAAAAAAGAAGGCACCTGACGCTGCACGATGAGCAGGCGCCGCGCACAGTGCCTGCTTTTACGCGGCGCGCCACATCCCTGCGCTGATGCCTACCCCATCCTGACGGTATTCACCTCCGGGATTCATTGGCAGACTCACGTCGCCCACGCGCGCCCGACGGCATGCCGCTTGCGCCCACCGCGGCGCGTAACGTCCACACACTGCATGGGAGACCGCAATGCGCGCACTACGCTGGCATGGCAAGCACGACATCCGCTGCGACACTGTCCCGGATCCGCAGATCGAACACCCGCGCGATGCCATCGTGAAGGTGTCGTGCTGCGCCATCTGCGGCTCGGACCTGCACCTGTTCGACGGCTTCATGCCCGGCATGAAGCACGGCGACATCATGGGGCACGAATTCATGGGCGAGGTGATGGAAGTCGGCACGGAGAACAAGGCGCTCAAGCCGGGCGACCGCGTCGTCGTCCCTTTCACCATCATCTGCGGCGAATGCGACCAATGCAAACGCGGCAACTTTTCCGTTTGCGAGCGCAGCAACCGCAACAAGGCCCAGGCCGACAAGCTCTTCGGCCACACCACCGCGGGCCTGTTCGGCTACACCCACCTGACGGGCGGCTACGCGGGCGGCCAGGCGGAATACGTGCGCGTGCCTTTCGCCGACAGGACGCATATCCGGATTCCCGACGGCTTGAGCGATGAGCAGGTGCTCTTCCTCGGCGATATCTTCCCCACCGGATGGCAGGCGGCCGCGCAGTGCGATATCGAACCCACGGATACGGTGGCCATCTGGGGCGCCGGCCCGGTGGGACAGATGGCCATCCGCAGCGCGGTCCTGCTGGGCGCCAGGCAGGTGGTCGCCATCGATCGCGTGCCGGAGCGTCTGGCGATGGCTCGCGCAGGCGGCGCCATCACGATCGACTTCGACGAGGAAAGCGTGCTGGACCGCCTGCGCGACCTGACGCAGGGCAAAGGCCCGGAAAAATGCATCGACGCGGTGGGCATGGAATCGCATGCCACGCGTTCCATCGACGCCATGTACGACCGCGCCAAGCAGGCCGTCATGCTGGAAAGCGACCGGCCGCACGTCCTGCGCGAGATGATCTACGTCTGCCGGCCCGCCGGAGTACTGTCCATCCCGGGCGTGTACGGCGGGCTTATCGACAAGATCCCCTTCGGCGCGGCGATGAACAAGGGCCTGACCTGGCGCATGGGCCAGACTCACGTCAATCGCTGGACGGACGACCTGCTCAAGCGCATCGCCGAAGGACAGATCGATCCGTCGTTCGTGATCACGCACCGCGTCAGCCTGGAAGACGGACCGGACATGTACAAAACCTTCCGCGATAAAGAAGACGGTTGCATCAAGGTGGTGTTGAGGCCCTGACGCCGGATGGCACGCGTCCTCAACGCGACGACACCGCCCCCGCGCCGCCGGCCGCTTCCCATCCTCCGCCCAGCGCCTTGTACAGCGCCACGAGATCCGTCGTGACGCGCACCGTCGCGTCCGCCATCTGGATACGGCTGTTGGATAGCTGGCGTTCCGTATCCAGCACATCGATGAAGCTGTTCAGGCCGTTCACATAACCGTCGCGCGCAAGATCGAAGGCGCGCCGGTTCGCATCCAGCACGGTCGATAGCGTGTCCCGGCGTGCCTGGTCGGTGCGGTACCTGACCAGGGCGTTATCGACGTCGTGCAGCGCCGACAGCACCGTCTGCCGATAGGCGAGCACGGCCGCCGCCTGGTCGGCGCGCGCCATGGCGATCTGCGCCCGCAGCGCCCCGCCCTGGAAGATCGGCAGGCTGACCTGCGGCCCGATCGAATAGAAATGGCTGGCCCAGCGCGTCAGATAGCTGGCCTCGGTCGCGCGCAGGCCGATGCTGCCGGTCAGGGATAGATCGGGAAACAGTTGCGCGATCGATGCGCCGACCTGGGCCGTGGCCGCATGCAGGTCCGCTTCGGCGCGGCGGATGTCGGGGCGGCGGCGGGCCAGGCTGGCCGGCAGCCCCACGGGTACGGCAGGCGGCACCGGCGGCACCGCCCCCGGCGTGGAAAGCTCGGCGTCCAGCGTGCCCGGCGGTGCGCCGATCAACAGGGCCAGGCCGTTCAGCGCCGTCGTGGCCTGCTGCTCGTACAAGGGCAACTGCGACCGCGACGCGCCCAATTGCGCCTGCGCGCGCTCCACATCCGTCTGGCTGGCAAGTCCGGCCCGTTGCCGGCTGCGTGTCAGGTCCAGGACTTCCTGGTCTTCGCGGATCTGGTCGCCGACGATGCGGGCCAGCAGCTGCGCGCCGCGCAGCTGCGCATAGGTCTGCGCGACTTCGGCCTCCAGCGAGACCAACGCATCGTTGCGCGCCTCGATCGCCGATTCGGTTTGCGCGTTCGCGGCCTCGGCCGTGCGGCGCACGCGGCCGAACAGGTCCAGTTCCCAGCTGGCATCGAAGCCGATCTGGTACAGGTTGACGGGGTCCTCGATCTTGTCGATCAGCGATTTCCCGGCGGCGCTTGCCGCCGCGCCGGCCCCCGGCGCCACACTGTCCAGCGGGGATCCCGGCGCCCCCAGGCGATCGAGCTTCTGCGGCACGCCGCGCGATTCCAGCATGCCTTTGGCGCCGAGCTGCTGGTAGGTGTAGCTGCCATTGGCATTCAGCTGAGGCAGGGCTTGCGCGCCGGCGACGCGGGCCTGGGCACGCGATGCCGCGATGCGTTGCACGGCCTGCTGCAGGTCGAGATTACCCGCGATGGCGCGGTCGATCAGCGCATCCAGTTGCGCGTCGTTGAAACGCCGCCACCAGCGCGGATCCGGATCCGCATCGTCCACGACGGAGGCTCCCTCGGCCGCGTGCACGCGGCCACGATCGGCGTAGGCCGCCGGCACCTGGGGATCCGGCTCGTGGAAATCGGGCCCGACGGTGCAGGCGCTGCATAACAGTACCGCCCCGATGGCAAGTAAGCCCCGCATCAATGCCCTCCCGGCTTGCCCGACGCACGGGTTGGCGAAAACAAAAAGGTCAATGGAATAAAGCACCACGCGAATATTCCGCAGATGGCGAATACGTCGATATAGGCCAGTATCGTGGCCTGCGAAACGAACATCCGGTACATCTGCCCGGTGGCCGCCTGCGCCGCGTCGCCCGCCACCCCGGCGTAGTCGCGCAAAGCCCGCGCCACGTGGTCCAGCGTGTCCTGGTAAGGCTGGTACAGGGGCGTCATAGTGTGGGAAAGGTGTGCCATGCGTGCCTGCGTGCGCTCCCGTATGCCCGCCGTCGCCAGCGAGATTCCGATCGACCCGGCAATATTGCGGAACATGGTGAACAACGCAGCGGCATCGTCGTTCATTGCCTGCGGCAGGCTGACGTAAGCCAGCGTGCTGGTGGGCACGAACAGGAATGCCAGCGCGAACGACTGCGCCATGCGCATCAGCACCAGGGTGTTGAAATCGATTTCCGGCACCAGGTGGCGCGAATAGAACAACGCCGCGCCCAACAGCAGGAAGCCGACCGCGATAAGGTGCCGCGTCTGCACCAGCGGCATGATCTTGCCCACCACCGGAATCATGAAAGTAATCAGCAAGGCTCCCGGGGACAGCAGCAGGCCGGCCAGGGTCGCCGTATAGCCCAGGTGCTGCTGCGCCAGCTGCGGCAATAGCACCGAACTGCCGTACAGGACGCCGGCGAAGGCCGCGATGGTGATGCATCCCAAAGCGAAATTGCGGTCCTTCATGACGCGCAGGTCCACCACCGGCCGGCGCGCGGCCAGCAGCCAGGCGATGGCACCCGATATGCCCAGGGCCGCCAGCACGGCGAACACGCGGATGAAGCCGGAGCTGAACCAGTCTTCGTCCTCGCCGCGATCCAGCATTACCTGCAGGCAGCCCAATCCCAGCGCGATCAGGCCGATGCCGGGCAGATCGATATGCAGTTTCGATAGGGGCGTCGGCTTCTGCCAGGGCGGGTCCTCCACCACCTGCATGACCGCCAGCGCGGTAAGGATGCCGACCGGCACGTTGATCAGGAAGACCCAGCGCCAGGAAAAATTGTCGGTGATCCAGCCGCCCAGCGTGGGCCCGAGCACGGGCGCCACCACGATCGCGACGGCCGATACCGAGAACGCCCGGCCGCGCTGCGAGGGTTCGAAGGTATCCAGGATGATGGATTGCTGGCTGGGCTGCAAACCGCCGCCGAAGAAGCCTTGCAGCATGCGGAACACGATCAGTTCGCCCAGGTTCGTCGCCACGCCGCACAGGAAGGAACAACAAGTGAAGGCGACGATGCAGATCAGGAAGTAGCGCTTGCGTCCCAGGGTGCGCGCCAGGAAACCGGAAATCGGCAGGACCACGCCGTTTGCCACCAGATACGAGGTCAGCGTCCAGGTCGCTTCGTCATAGCTGGCCGACATGGTGCCGGCGATGTGCGGCAGCGATACGTTGACGATGGTGGTGTCCAGCACCTCCATGAAAGCCGCCAGCGTGACCGACACCGCGATCAGCCATGGGTTGGCGCTGGGACGCCAGGTCGAGGCGGATGCCGTGGCGCCGCTCATTTCACGTGCACCGTCGGTGTGACCGACAAGCCCAGCGGCAAGGGAAGCGAGGGGTCCAGGCCGTCGTCGATGACGATCTTGACCGGCACGCGCTGGACGATTTTCACGAAGTTGCCAGTCGCGTTCTCGGCCGGAAAGGCGGAAAACCGCGAGCCCGAGCCAAGCTGCACGCTATCGACATGGCCGCGCAGCCTCAGCTGCGGGTAAGCATCCACCTCGATCTGCACGGGATCGCCCGGACGTATCCGCTCCAGCTGCGTTTCCTTGTAGTTGGCGGCGATCCACACCGTGGAAGGCACCAGCGCGAACAGCGACATGCCGGCCTGCACCAGCTTGCCCTCCTGCACGTTGCGCCGGGTCACCCAGCCGTCGACCGGCGCGCGCACCTCGGTATACGACAGGTTCAGTTCAGCCTGTTCCAGCTGCGCCTGGGCCGCGCGCACCTGCGCCTGCCGCGATTCGACCAGGGCGCGGGCCTCGGCGATCTGCTGCGGGACCACGCTGGCCGCCTTGACCTCCGACCGCGCCCGCGCCACGTTCGCCAACGCGGTACGCATCTGCGCCGTCGCCGTATCGACGTTCTGCTGGCTGGTGGCGCGCGGGTCCACGTTGTGCTGGCGCCGGTAGCTGGCGCGCGCGTTGGTCAAATCGGCCTGCGCGGCCTGCTCCTGCGCCTGGGCCTGTGCAAGCTGCGCGGGGTATTGGACCTCTGCCAGCGCCAGCTGGGTCTGGGCCTGGTGCAACTGCGCGTCGGCCAGCGCCCGTTGCGCGCGCGCCTGGTCGCGCGCGGCGATGTAATCGCGCGGATCGATGCGCAGCAGCAGGTCGCCGCGATGCACGCGCGTGTTGTCGCCTACGCGCAGATCGACGACATAACCGCCCACCTTGGGCGCGATGGTGACCGCATCCCCCTCCGTGTAGGCATCGTCGGTGGAAATATCGTTACGGGTCAGGAACCACCATATGGCCCCCACGATGCCCAGGAGCACGACAACGACGATAAGAATGATCAGCGGCTTCCTGCTGCGGTGCCGCTGGCCATCTGCTGTCCCGCCGTGTCCGTCCCCGCCCTGGCGGGAATCGTCGTCCTTGCCGTTCGCTCCTTCCTGGGCGCTTTTGCTTTTTGCGCCGTTTTTGCCGTTTTCGCCTGCTTCGCCGCCCTCGGCGGGCGCGCGTGCTTCACGTCCTTGCTGGGATGGATCTGTCATACGGAATGTGCCATGGGTTGAGCACGCCGCGATAGCAAGGACCGTGCCTTTCGCGCCCAACTTTTCCCGTGGCATGATAGGCGCCTCGCATTCGACAGCGCCTATCCCTTTCCGATATGTCCAACCTGATCGTGCACGGCGGCCTTCCTCTACGCGGCGAGATCGTGCCGTCCGCCAACAAGAACGCCGTCCTGCCCATCCTGTGCGCCACCCTGCTGACCGACCGGCCCCTGCGTCTGGTCGGGGTACCCGAGATCACCGACGTCAGGAAGATCCTGGATATCTTCCGCACGCTGGGTAGCGACGTGTCCGTCGACTTCGCCACCGGCATCCTCGACCTGCATCACCGCGCGACCGCATTCGATCCGGCGGTGCACAAGCTGCCGGAGGAAATGCGTTCCTCCATCATGCTGGTGCCGCCGCTATTGGCTCGGTTCGGCGTGGCGCGGCTGGAGAACGACGTAAAAGGGTGCACGCTCGGCGTGCGAGAGATCGACCCGCACGTCGAGGTGTTCGAGCGCTTCGGCGCCACCATCGAACGGACGCCGGATTCGCTCATCGTGCGCGCGGCCGGCCGCATGGTGGCCAATCATCATTGGCTGGACTATGCGTCCGTAACGACCACCGAAAACTTCGTGCTCTGCGCGGTATCCGCCGGCGGCACATCGACCCTGGTCAACGCGGCATCCGAACCGCACGTGCAGGAGTTTTGCCGTTTCCTGTCGATGCTGGGCGCCTCCATCGATGGTATCGGCACATCTCGCCTGGCCGTGGAAGGCGGCAGCGGGCTGGGCGGCGGCGAATTCCGCTTCAGCGAGGACTTCCACGAAATCGCGACCTTCCTGGCGCTGGGCGCGATTACCGGCGGCGATATCGCCGTCAGGAATACCGCACCCGAACAGTTCCCGCTGATCGACCGGACTTTCGCGAAGTTCGGCGTGGACGTGGAGCATCGCGATGGCTGGTCGCACGCCCGCCGCGAAGGCCCGTTGCGCGTACGCAAGCCCTTCACGCAGAACATCCTGACCAAGGTCGAGGCGGCACCGTGGCCCTACCTGCCGGTCGACCTGCTGCCGATTTTCATTGCGCTGGGCGTCCAGGCCGAAGGCAGCGCGATGTTCTGGAACAAGGTATACGACGGCGCCATGGGATGGTCCGTCGAGCTCTCCAAGTTCGGCGCACACGTTTTCCTGTCCGACCCGCACCGCCTGATCACCTTCGGTGGACTCCGCCTGAGTCCGGCCAAGGTCGAAAGCCCTTACATCAT
Source organism: Bordetella sp. (assembly GCF_057362025.1). Lineage (NCBI taxonomy): Bacteria > Pseudomonadati > Pseudomonadota > Betaproteobacteria > Burkholderiales > Alcaligenaceae > Bordetella > Bordetella sp. The sequence continues at coordinate 49,828 of NZ_JBMQQZ010000077.1, forward strand.
CCGCGTTGCCATCGCGCTGCTGATGGTCGCCGCGAGTATCGAGGGTCGTTCCGAAATCACCAATGCGCTGCCCATCCGGCGCGCCCATCCCGACTTCGTGGAGAACCTCAGGTCAGTCGGGGCGAATGTCGAATGGACCAAAAGCGAATAAGACGGGTATTTCCGCAGAACGCCAAGCGGGCCGCCCGCGTCCATGCCGGCGCGGCGCCGGCTCCGGTGGCCCGCATCGCGAGGCCGTGCTGAACCGGCAAGCCGGTTCAGCCCTGGAACGGCATGTTGTCGGTGTCGCCGAATTTCATGTGCGCCAGCCCGCTCGGATCGCCATCGGCGCCCGCCGCCATATTGGGTTGGGCTGCATTGCTTTCCTTTTGTGCCGTGAAGGGCCGGTTATCCATTTCTTCGTTGCTGTTCATTCCCGCGGCGCGGGCTGCGCGCAGCTCCTGCACCACCTGATCGCGGGTCACATTGCTGTATTGCTTGCCGTAGACGCCCTGGAAGGGTGTGGTCTGCGCCTGCGCGACGCCCATGGCGGCGGCCGATAGAATCAAGGCGGAAACAATAGTCGTGGCTTTCATGGCGTACTCCTCGTCCGGTTGGGTCAGCGATGACCCTGCGGCGGTGCCGATGCGGTTCGCTGCCCTTCTGTATGGCGAGGATTCTGCGCGCGCGCGGCCCCCGGATAAACCCTAGCAGCGCAAATCAATTTTTCACAAAGCGGGGTAATCCGGCCGCGCGATGACAACGCCGTGAAACGTCATCGGCGCGCGGGCCCGCCGCCCGATTTCCTGCCACCGGGAAACGCGGCGCGAAGCGCCGCATGCACGCTGTCCAGCGGCCTGCGTCCATCGTCCCTGGGCCGCACCGCGTCGGCCATCCAGGGATGGGCGAGCGCCACGACATCGGCGCCCGATTCATACGCGGCGTCGGCCGCCAGCGCCGTACGGGCCAGCGCCGCCGGCACATCGCCCTGCAGGTACAAATCCCATATTTCAGGAATATGAAGGACCGTCACCGTCGACCCGGCGGCGGGCGCGTGGGCTTCGAACAGGCGCCGGACCGCATCCACGGCGGACGCGGCGGCGCAGATCACCGTGACGTCGCCGCCCTGCTCCATCGCGGCTTGCGCGAGCGATTTATCGGCGCGTATGACCGGCACGCCCATGGTCGCCGTTTCATCGACCGCGCTCCCGAGCATGGCGCACGTCACGATAACGGCGTCGGCCTGGGCGGCCAACGACCGCAGGCAAGCCTGGATCCGCGCCCGCGGCGCCTGCCCACCCTCGCGCTGCATGGCCTCGCGCAAGTCGACGCGGATCTCATGCCGCAATGCGAGGGCTGATGGCCCAAAGGTGGCGGCGACACGGTCGAATACCGCTGGATTGGTCTCGATACTGTGCAAAAGGGCGATGCGCATTGCGGACTATCTCCTTGACGATGGCAGGCGCGTGCCGCCAGCACGCGCGCCGGGGCCCGACATTCTTTTGCATCGTTGCCGCGCCAGCAAGATGAGCGGCGCTACCGGTACCCGCAGTACCCCCATGTCATCCCGGGCGCCATTCGCCATTGCAGGCCGAGGCCAGCGTGCAGGTTCCGCGCATGCGGCGGATGAAGGACAGGGTTTCGGGATCAATGGATTAGTTTTCTATCGGGAAACAGTACACAGAGGCCGAACGCCGGCGGCCAAGTGGGGCGGGGATATCGCCGGAGGCACCGTTGTAGCCCCTGGTACGCGCACCAAATCCGTGCAAAACCGCGTTATTTCGATGCAGCCGCAGGCGCTCCGCTTCCTCGCCATCGGAGAATGGCAGTGTGCGCACGCGTGGAAAAAACTGGCACACGCATTGCTTAATGGGAAACTTGTAGGAAACTTTTGGGAAACCAACCTGGGAGCACCATCGTGAGCCAAACCGCAGCGGTCCCACCCTTATCCAAGAACGCATCCCGTTCATCCGAGCTTACCCGTGTCGTCTTCGCAAGCTCCATAGGCACGATCATCGAGTGGTACGACTTCCTCATCTACGGCACGGCGGCGGCGCTCGTGTTCAACAAGCTTTTCTTCCCCCCCGCCGATCCCTTCGTGGGCACCCTGGCCGCGCTGGGCAGCGCCGCGGTGGGCTTCTTCGCCCGCCCCTTCGGCGGCGCCCTGTTCGGTTACATGGGCGATCGCCTGGGCCGCAAGTCCATGCTGCTGCTTACCCTGGCAATCATGGGCCTGGCGACCTTCGCCATCGGCCTGCTGCCAACCTACGACAGCATAGGCATCTGGGCGCCCATCCTGCTGGTAACGCTGCGGGTCGTCCAGGGCATAGGCCTGGGCGGCGAATGGGGCGGTGCGGCACTGATGGTGGTGGAGCATGCGCCGGCGCATCGGCGCGGCCTGTGCGGCAGCCTGGTGCAGACCGGCTTCCCGGTCGGCCTGATCCTGTCCACCGCCGCCTACAGCGCCATTTCCGCCCTGCCCGAACAGGCGCTGCTGTCCTGGGGATGGCGCATACCCTTCCTGGCCAGCATCGTGCTGGTGGCCATCGGCGCCTTCATCCGGCACCGCGTCAGCGAATCGCCGGTATTCCTGGAAATGAAAGCGCGCAACGAAATCTCGCGCAATCCGCTGGCCGAAGCGATAGGCCGCAACCGCAGGGAGTTCGTGGTCGCCGTCGGGCTCAAGCTGTGCGAGGTTTCCTGGGTTTACCTGCTGACCGTTTTCCTGGTGGTCTACGCGACCACCCACCTGGGCTTGTCCCGCACATCCATGCTGAATGCCATCCTGCTTGCGTCCATCATCGAAGTGGCGGCCATTCCCTTCTTCGGGCATCTATCCGATCGCATCGGCCGGCGCCCCATGTTTTTCATAGGCACCGCATTTACCATCGTGTTCGCCTTCCCGCTTTTCTGGATGATGGACACAAAGGATCCGACATGGGTCTTCTGCGCGGTGGCCATGGGCTTGATACTGGGCCAGGGCATGATGTTCGGCGTCGAAGCCACCTATTTCCCCGAATTGTTCGGCGCGCGCTCGCGCTACACCGGCGCCTCGTTCGGCTTTCAGGTGTCCGCGGCCATAGGCGGCGGGCTCACGCCGGTATTCGCGACGCTGCTGGTCGAGAAGTTCGGCGGCACCACCGGGGTTTCCGTGCTGCTGATCGGCGTGGCCCTGATCACGCTGGTCGCTGCGCTGTTCGCGCGGGAAACGAAAGGTGCGTCCATCGGCCACGGCTAGCATGCGCGACCGCGGCCAGCCCGCAACGTGCAGCCTTTTTCCCGCTACACTAGAGTTTCCCCACAGGAAACTTTCGCCGGTACAATTCGCCTTTCCATCCCCTCAGACCTCAAAGGAATAAGCCGCCATGACCCAGCCGCTTCCCCTGCAGACCGCCGAGGCGCCCGCCGCGGTGGGCCCCTACGCCCAGGGCGTACGCCTGAACGACCTGGTGTTCTGCTCGGGCCAGTTGCCCATCGATCCCGCGACCGGCGCCATCCCCGACGGGGTGCAGGCCCAGACGCGGCAATCGCTTGCCAACGTCCAGGCCGTCCTGCACGCCGGCGGCGCTTCGCTGGCCAGCATCGTCAAGACGACCGTGTTCCTGAAGGACATGAACCAGTTCGCCGCGATGAACGAGGTCTACGCATCGTTCTTCGCCGGCGCCGTACCCGCGCGCTCCACGATCGAAGTCGCCCGCCTGCCGCGCGACGTACTGGTCGAGATCGAGGCCATCGCCGCGGTGTCGAACCAAGAGAGGACCTGACAATGACGACATGGACGGGCGGCCGCCTGTTGCACATTCATATCGCCCCCGCGGCATCCTATGAAATGGAGGAGCTGCAGCGCGCCGAGCTCATCGCGGGCAAAGGCATCGTCGGCGACCGGTATTTCCTGGGAACCGGCACCTACTCGCCCAAGCCGGACATCCGGGAGGTGACGCTGTTCGCGGCGGAGGTGCTGGACGCGCTGGCGCGCAACGATCCGCCGCTGCAGGCGGGCCCCATCATCCTGAAGCCCGAAGAACACCGCCGCAACCTGACGGTCAGCGGAGTGCCGCTGGACCACTTGGTCGGCAAGCGCTTCCGCGTGGGCAATACCATCCTGCGCGGCGGCCGTATGAACTTTCCGTGCAAATATCTGGAAGAGCTCCTGGGCATGCCGCTATACCTGCCGCTTTACAACCGCTCCGGACTGAATTGCGCCATCGAACAAGGCGGCTGGATCGCCCCCGGCGATGCGATCGAACCGCTGGATTGACCGGAGAGCCGTCCATGTCTGCCCGCATCATCATGAAGCTGCAGGTGTCCGAGGTGTCGCAAGACGCCGCGGGCGTCAAGATCATCCGCTTCGTCCACCCGCACCGTCCCACCCTGCCGTCGGCGCCGGCCGGTGCGCACGTGGACGTGCATATCCCGGGCGGCAAGATCCGCCAGTATTCGCTTTGCGGCGATCCACGGCAGACCGCGCACTACACGATCGCGGTCAAGCGCAGCGACACCGGCCGCGGCGGATCGCGCTGGCTGCACGAGCACGCCGAGCCGGGGCTGGTACTGCCCGTCAGCGCGCCGCGCAGTAATTTCCCGCTGGCGGCCGAGGCGAGGCGCCATGTTTTCGTGGCTGGCGGCATCGGCATTACGCCTTTCATCTCGCTGGCCTGGCAGGCACGTGCCCAGGGCCAGGATTTCCTGCTGCATTACTGCGCACGGCAGCGCACGGCGGCACCGCTGCTCGACACGCTGCAAAGCCTGTGTGGCGATACCGGCCTGGCTACCTGGTTCAGCGGCGATCCCGGCGGGAGCCGCTTCGATGCCGCCACCCTGGGCGATCCCGCCGATGGCACCCACGTCTATTGCTGCGGACCTGCCAGCCTGATCGCGGCAGTACGTGCAGCCACGGCGCACTGGCCTGAATCCCAGGTGCACTTCGAGGTGTTCGAAGCCGCCCTGGACGAGAACTTCAAGCCCGAGCCTTTCGACATCCGCATTGCCTCGACGGGGGCGATGCTGCGGGTGCCGGCGCACGAGTCAGCCCTGGATGTCCTTCGGCGACAGGGCCACGCCTTGCCCTCTTCCTGTGAAATGGGCGTGTGCGGCGCCTGCGTCTGCGCCTACACCGACGGCACGGTGCTGCATCGCGACGCGTTCCTGAGCGCATCCCAGCGGCAGGAAAAAATGGCCCTGTGCGTGTCGCGGGCGCGCGTCGGCGTCACACTCGATCTTTGACGGGAAACATAGGCGGTAAACTCCGGTACCAGGCAGTAAACATGACTTCAGGCCAATGAAACCGGTTCGTCGACCATCGTCCCGCCGCAAAGCTAGCCCGAATAGCGACCTTCCCCTCGAGCAGGACACCGCTGACGCCGAAACCCCGGCGCACATCGCGCTGGGTGAACGCATCCGCGGCCTGCGCCAGCAAGCCAAGCTGACATTGGCGGAAGTGGCCGAACGAGCGGGTTTCGGCAAGGCCTATCTGTCGCGCATCGAAAACGGCCAGAAGGTGCCGCCGCTGGCCACCTTGACCCGCATCGCGGAAGTACTGGGCGTGGAGGCCGCCGGCCTGCTGACCGACAATGCGCCGGTGCACGACTGGCGCGGGGTCAGCCTGGTGCGCAGAAACGAAAGGCGCCCCACGGTGCTGGGCGGCACGGCCTTCGGCTACGACTACCTGTCGGTATCCAACGCCACACATGGCAGGGCGCTGCAGCCGTTTCTGTTCACGTTTCCCGATCAGATCGACAAGTACGTTTTCTTCGAGCACGACGGCGAAGAACTCATCCACATTCTGTCCGGCCGCGTCGAATGGCAGATCGGCATGGACAAGTTCATGCTGGAAGCCGGCGACACGCTGCATTTCGACTCGCGCATGCCCCATCGGGGACGCAGTCTGGGGGGGCCCGCCACCGCATTGGTGGTGATGTACGCGCCGCCCCACGGTACGGGCGAACTCGCCTAGCCGCCACCGATGAGCAGGCCCCGGCGCGCCCTCCTGGCACGCCCGTTGCAGGCCATATCCGCCCAAGGAACGGTCAGGCAAGGAGGCATCATGAGCGACAGCACGGCATCGCAACGTGAAATGGTCGAACGCCAGCTCCGGTCACGCGGCATCGAGGACGAGCGCGTGCTCGCCGCGATGATGCGGGTCCCGCGCCAGGCCTTCGTCCCGCAGGCGCTGGCCGAATTCGCGTATACCGATGCGCCTCTGCCCCTGTCGTCCGGCCAGACGATCTCCCAACCGTACATCGTCGCGCTGATGGCGCAGGCCGCCCGCCTGCATCGGTCGGACCGCGTGCTGGAAATCGGTACCGGTTCCGGCTACGCGGCGGCCATACTGGCGGAACTGGCCGACCGCGTCGATACGATGGAACGCCTGCCGGAACTGGCGGACAAGGCGCGCGCCACCCTGGCGTCACTGGATTACGGTCGCGTGCGGGTCCATACGGGCGACGGCACGCTCGGACTGCCCGAGGCCGCGCCCTTCGACGCCATCGTGGCCGCCGCCGCGGGGCCGGAGGTACCGTCCGCCTGGCGCGAACAGTTGGCGATCGGCGGACGCATCGTCATGCCGCTCGGGGCGCGCCGCGGCAGCCAGCGGCTGGTCCGGATCACCCGCGTCGGCCGCGACGAGTACGACGAAGAAGACCTGGGCGGCGTCGCCTTCGTGCCCCTCGTCGGCGCGCAGGGATGGACCGAGGACGCGGATGCCGGAGACGGCAGCCCGGGCGGCCCGGAACCGTCCCGGGTCTCTGCGGCGGCGCCGTCCCATGGGAAGCGCGCGGCCCCCGCCGGTATGGACATGCCTTCGGACCCGGCCTCCGAAGCCATCTGGGAGGCCGCCGAGGCCTTGCCCGATATCGACGACGCCCTGTTCGCGCCTTTGTTCGACCGGTTCGCGGATAAGCGTGTGGTCCTGCTCGGCGAAGCCAGCCACGGCACCAGCGATTTCTACCGCGCGCGCGCCGCGATCACGCGCCGGCTGGTCGAAGCGCACGGTTTCGACATCGTGGCGGTGGAAGCCGATTGGCCGGACGCCGCCGCCATCGACCGCTACGTCAGGCATCGCGGGCCAGGCAAGGGCGAGACCTCGGCCTTTCGCCGTTTTCCCACCTGGATGTGGCGCAACACGGACGTCGAGGCGTTCGTCGAATGGCTGCATGCCTACAACGGTGTCCTGGAGCCCGATGAACGCGCCGGCTTCTACGGCCTGGACCTGTACAGCATGTCGGCGTCGATCGCGGCGGTGCTGGCCTATCTGGACCACCGGGACCCGGAGGCGGCCAGCGTCGCGCGCGAACGCTACGGCTGCCTGATGCCATGGCAGAAAGACCCCCGCGTTTATGCGCGCGCCGCCGCCAGCAGGGGATTCCGCCAATGCGAGGAGGCCGTGCTGCGCCAGTTGCGCGACCTGCTGGACAAGCGGCTCGACTACGCACAGGAGGACGGCGATAACTTTCTGGACGCGACGCAGAATGCCCGGCTGGTGGCGTCGGCCGAACGCTACTATCGAATGCTGTACCAGGGCCCCGCGCAAAGCTGGAACCTGCGCGATACCCATATGTTCGAAACCCTCGCGCAATTGCTCGACGCGCGCGGTCCGCAATCGCGCGCGGTGGTATGGGCCCACAACTCGCATATCGGCGATGCATCGGCGACCGAAATGGGGCGCGTGCGCGACGAGATCAATATCGGCCAACTTTGCCGCCAGCGCTATGGCAACGACGCCGCGCTGGTCGGCTTCGGCACCTATGCCGGCACGGTCGCCGCGGCCGACGATTGGGACGGCCCAATGCGCCTGATGCGGGTGCGCCCGGCGCGCCCGGACAGCTACGAATACATCATGCACCGCACGGGGCAGACACGCTTTCTGCTGGACTTGCGGCCCGGCGTGCACGACGACCTTCGGCTCCTGCTGAAAGCGCCGCGGCTGGAACGCTATATCGGCGTGATCTACCGTCCGGACACGGAGCTGCACAGCCATTACGCGGACGCCGCGCTGTCCGACCAGTACGACGCCTACGTCTGGTTCGATGAAACCGAGGCGGTCACGCCCCTGCCCGTGAATCCCCGCGCCGGCATGCCCGAGACTTACCCTTTCGCCGTTTGACGCCTCCGGCGGCCTCAGCGCGCGGATCTGGCGGGTAGCGGGGCCTGCTGTCGATAGGCCACCTTCAGCCGTTCGGTCAGGAAATCCAGCAGTACGCGCACGGCGGGCGTCATACCGTGGCGGGACGGGTAGATACAGTGCAGGATGCCGATGGGCGAGTGCCAGTGCGGCAGCACCTGCACCAGCCTGCCCTGGCGGCGCTCCTCATGCGTGGCCATGACCGGCAGCAGTGCGATGCCGCGGCCGCGCAGCGCGGCTTCCACCAGGACAGTGAAGTCGTTGCACACCAGCGCGGGTTTGATGGCCACCTCCGCTTTCGCGCCTTGGTCGTCCAGCAGCGTCCAGGCGGCCGCCGTGCCGGGCTCGCCGAAATGCACGGCAGGATGGTCCGACAAGTCCGCGGGCGCGGCCGGGTAGCCCCAGCGCTGCAGATAGGCTGGACTGGCCACCAGGCAGCCTGAACTCTGGCCCAGGTGCCGCACCACGAATTCCGCCTCGGTATTCAGTTGTTCCCGTACCCGGATGGCCAGGTCCACGCCTTCGGCGATCAGATCCACCCGCCGGTTCGTCACCACCAGTTCCACCGTGATATCGGGCCAGGCATCCAGGAATTCGGGCAAGACCGGCGCCAGCATCCATTGGGCCACCGCCACCGGGCAGCTGACACGCACCGGCCCGGAGGGCGCTGCCTTCAAATGCTGCATGGCCTCGTGCGCCGCGCGCGCCGATGCGGATATCTCGCGGCAGTACTGCAGGAAGCGTTCGCCGGCCATGCTGGGCCGCACGCGCCGCGTCGTGCGCTGCAGCAGCCGCACGCCCAGTGCGGATTCCAGCTCGGAGATGCGCCGCGACAGACGGGACTTGGGGATATTCAGGGCGCGCGCGGCGGCGCTGAAGCCGCCGTATTCGATCACCTGCGAGAAGTAATAAAGGTCGTTCAGGTCCTGCATGGCGGCACCCGATTGTTCTATCGATGGAACGTAGCGTTCATCTTAACCCCCTTTTTAGGGTGAATGAGGCTGCGTAAAGTGCAGTGCATCGCAACGCAAACCCGACACCGACATATCCCGGAGATCCGCCATGAACATGCTCGTTATCCAATCCTCCATCCTGGGCAGCAACTCGAAGTCGCGCCTGGTGGCCGAACAACTGGTCAATCGCCTCGCGCAGGCCGAACCGGGCATGACCATCCGCACTCGCGATCTGGGCGCCGCCCCCTTGCCCTATGTGGATGCGGGGCACATCGGCGCCCTGTTCACCCCCGCCGGGGAGCGCAGCCCCGAGCAGGCCCGCCTGGTGGCGCTGGCCGACGAACTGATCGCCGAAATCGTCCAGGCCGATCGCGTGGTGATCGCCGCGCCCGTGTACAACTTCAGCATCCCGGCGCAACTGAAAACCTATATCGACTACATCGCCCGCGCCGGCGTCACCTTCCAATACGGCCCCGACGGCAAGCCGCGCGGCCTGCTGACGGGCAAGAAGGTTTACGTCGTCACCGCGCGCGGCGGCAAGACGGTGGGCACCGCCCTGGACCAGGCGACGTCGTACCTGACGACCATCCTGGGTTTCCTGGGGATGGACGACGTGGCTTTCATCCACGCCGAAGGGCTGAACATGGGCGCCGATGCGGCGGCCGCCGGCCTGGAACACGCCCGCGGCCAGATCGACCTGCACGCCGGCGAACTGGCTCCGGCCTGACGCGCGCGCAATGCGCCCCCCTATGCCACGATGCTGGCGGGCAGATCCAGCGCGTCGACCAACGCCTCGCGGAATAACGCCAGGGGCCGCGCCAACTGGCCCGCGGGCGGCCGGTGCAGCAGCCACGCCCGCACCTGAGGCGCGAAGGTCGGCGTGTCGATGATCCGCACATCGTCACGCCCGGGATTGGCGGCGAAGGCGGCGGGCGTCACGATGCCGATTCCCATGCCGCGCGCGACCAGGGACAGGCGCAGCTCCGCGCTCTGCACCTCCGCCGCGATATCCAGATGCAGTCCCTGCGCCTCGAAGCGGTTGCGGATATAGGAGCGGAAGCCGCAGCCATTCTCGTTCATGACCCAGGGGTAGTTGGCCAGCATCGCCAGATCGGCCGGGTTGGGTACGTCCAGCGACGCCGCCGCGACCAGCAGCACGCGCTGCACACCCAGCTCATCGCCGGCAAGCCCGTCGGGCACGGGTGCGCCATCCGGCAGGCAAACCACCGCGGCATCCAGCGCGCCATGCGTGACCTGTTCCACCAGGCAGGGAGACCAGGCCGACATCATGCGCAGGGACAGCTTGGGATAGTCGCCGCGCAGCCGGTCCAGCGGCCCCACCAACGCGGTTTCCGATAGATAAGGCACGACGCCGATCCGCAATTCGCGCCGCAGTTCGCCGCCGGGGGAAACGCCCGCCATCAGATCGCCCAGCGAACGCAGCACCTGCCGGCCATGCTCATAGGCCTGCCGGCCAGCCGTTGTCGGCTTCAGCGGCTTGGATTGGCGGTCCAGCAAGGTCGCGCCCAGGCGCTCCTCCAGGTTCTGGATGCGGCGCGTGATGCCCGGCTGCGTAACGTGCAGACGGGCCGAGGCTCCGACGATCGAGCCCGTTTCCACCACCGCCAGAAAGGCTTCAAGGTCCCGGATATTCATGCGGACTCCGCATAATCTCTATTTCGATAATTCAATTGTATTAGGATGCGCCAAACGCATAAAGTCTCAATAAATATTGCTCATTCTTTATTTCTTGAGGCCTCATGTCCCTATCCCCACCTACGGTGGCCGGCGCCGCGCTACCGCATGAACCGCCCCATGCGATCACTCCCCGGCTGACGCTGCTGTTCGCCGCCTCGGTCGCCGTCATCGTCCTTAACCTGTTCGCGCCCCAAACCCTCGTCGGGCTGATCGGCCCGTCCCTGGGGTTGCAGCCCGCGCAGAACGGCTTGGTCGCCATGGTGACGCTGCTCGGCTATGCGAGCGGCCTGTTCCTGCTGGTGCCCCTGGCCGACCTGGTGGAAAACCGCCGCCTGATCGTTACGCAATTGATCGTCGCCATCGCCGCCGCGGCGGCCGCGATGTTCTGCACCGGCGCCGAGGCCCTGCTCGCGGCCTTGTTCGTGCTGGGCGCGGCCTGCTCGGCGATCCAGGTACTGGTTCCGATCGCGGCGCACATGGCGTCGCCGGCGCGGCGGGGGCAGGTCATCGGCGACGTGATGGGCGGACTGATGGTGGGCATACTGCTGTCGCGGCCGCTGGCCAGCCTGATCGCCGACGCCTGGGGTTGGCGCGCCTTCTACGGCATCAGCGCGCTGGCCATGGCGCTATTGGCCGCGGTGCTGGCGGCGCGCCTGCCTGCCCGGCAGCCCGCCGCCAGCGCCTCCTATCCGGCGCTCATCGGTTCGCTCTGGCGCCTGTTGCGCGAAGAAAAAGTACTGCGGCGCCGCGCCCTGTCGGCCAGCCTGGTCATGGGCGCGTTCAGCCTGTTCTGGACGGCCGTCGCGCTGCGCCTGGCGCAGCCGCCCTTCGGATTGGGCCAGCGCGGCATCGCCTTGTTCGCGCTGGCCGGCGCGGGCGGCGCCATTGTCACTCCGCTGTTCGGACGACTCGGCGATCGCGGCTGGACACGCGGCGCGACATTGGCGGCGCACGCGGTGCTGCTGGGCGCGCTGGGGCTGGCCGCCTGGGCCGGTATGGCTGCGCCCGCGCCACATGCCGCATGGTGGCCGCTGCTGGCGATGGGAGCCGCCGCCGTACTGCTGGATGTGGGGGTAACGGGCGACCAGACCCTGGGTCGGCGCGCGATCAATTTTCTGCGGCCCGAGGCGCGCGGGCGCATCAACGGCATTTTCGTCGGCGTGTTTTTCCTGGGTGGTGCGGCGGGTTCGGGCCTGGCGGGCGCGGCCTGGGCCCTGGGCGGATGGAACGCGGTATGCGCCGCCGGCGCGCTGTTCGCCCTGGGGGCATTCATGACGGCCGTATCGGGGCGCGACGCGCCCCTCGGATAACATGACGGCCCGCAAGCAATCCAGGAAAAAACCATGACCTCCGTGATCCAGCCGTCCCACGTTTTCAAGGACAATCTGCGTCAATTGCCCCCTATCGACGGGATCGGCTCCATCGACCTGATCGACGCCCAGGGCAAGGTGGTGGCCAGCATCGAAAACCAGCCGGGCAAGCAAGGTTCATTGGCCGTCTACCACTACCTTTCGCACGCCTTCGGCACCTTGGACGCCAAGGCCGCGGAACACGGACTGGCCGTATTCGCCGAACACACGGCCGATGCGCGCAACCGCCCTGGCGCCCATCCGAACGTCGATCGCCTGCTGGCGACCGCCGCCGGCGGCGAAGCACTGCGCATCGACGTCAAGGCCGCCGGCTAAGCCACACGCGCGCCGCGTCCGGCCGCCGCCTACCGGCCGGCAGCCGAAAAGAATCCCCCCGCCCGCGCCGCGCGATCGACGGCGCGGCGATGCGCCCCACCGATCGCATCCCCGGGGCTACGCGCCCCATCCCTTGGTGACCGACCGCACCGTCCCCGTGCAATGCACAGGGACGGTGCCCGGCACGCCCCTTCCTCGTGCGCGCCCGCCTGCCGAAGCACCGCCTTCCCAGGCACGGCAAATTGGCATGCGCCTTGCTTAACTTGTACACAAGTTTGGATATCTATTGAGCCATCGCCGCCATGCCGACTCCTTCGCCTGACTATCCCACCCTGCCGGACCTGCCGGCGGCGACGTCCGATCCGGCGTGGATACGCAGGTTCACGGCTATCGCCGGTGCTTCGGCCGATGGGCCGTTGTCCGGCCTGCGCTTCGCCGTGAAGGACAACATCGATGTCGCGGGCCAGCCCACCACGGCCGCCTGCCCCGACTTCGCCTACGTGCCCCGCGAGCACGCCGCGGCCGTCGAACGCCTGCTCGCCGCCGGCGCGGTCCTGACCGGCAAAACCAATATGGACCAGTTCGCCTGCGGCTTGAACGGCACGCGTTCGCCGTATGGGGCCGTACCCAACGCCTTCAACGCGGCCTACGTCAGCGGGGGCTCCAGTTCCGGATCCGCCTATGTGGTCGCGGCGGGCGAGACGGATTTCGCCCTGGGCACCGACACCGCAGGTTCAGGCCGTGTGCCGGCGGGGCTGAACAATATCGTCGGACTGAAGCCCAGCCGGGGGTTGATCTCCGCATACGGGGTACTGCCCGCCGCGCAAAGCGTGGACTGCGTGTCCATCCTCGCGCGCACCGTGGCCACCGCGGTGAAGGTACTGGAAGCAGCCTGCGGCCACGACCCACGGGACCCCTACTCCCGCAAGCTGCCGATGGCCACGACCCCGCTGCCGGTGAACTTCCGCGTCGGTGTCCCGGCCCGGCCGGAATTCTTCGGCGACGCCTTGTCCCAGGCCGCATGGCAGCAGGCCCTGCGGCAAATGCAGGCGCTGGGCGGCACGCTGGTACCGATCGACTATGCGCCGCTGGCCGAAGCCGCGGCGATGCTTTACGACAGCGCGCTGGTGGCCGAACGCTATGCCGCCGTCCGGGAGTTCTTCGACATGCATCCGGATGCGGTCATCCAGCCGGTACGCGACATTCTCGCCGCGGGCCGGCGCTACGACGCGGCGGATCTCTACCGCGCACAGCACCGGCTGCGCGGCTTGGCGCAGCGCACGGACGCCATGTGGACGGATATCGACCTGCTGTGCGTGCCTACGGCGCCGACCCATTGCACCATTGCCGCGATGCGGGCCGAACCGGTCGTGCGCAACCGCGAGCTGGGCCACTACACGAACTTCGTCAACCTGCTCGACTATGCCGCGCTGGCGGTGCCGGCGAGCCTGCGTGCGGACGGCCTGCCCTTCGGCATTACGCTGATCGGCCCGGCGGGCAGCGACTGGCAACTGGCCGAGCTGGGCCAGCGCTTCCACCATGGCACGGAGCTGCCGCAAGGGGCGACCGGGACGCCGCTGCCGGCGCCCGAACCCATCGCGGCCCTGCTGCCGGGCCCCGCCACCCACCTGCCCCTGGCCGTGGTGGGCGCGCATCTTTCCGGCATGCCGCTGAACGCGCAATTGACCGAGCGGGGCGCCCGCCTGGCGGAAACGACCAGGACGGCGCCGCGGTATCGGCTGTACGCCCTGAACGGCACCGTGCCGGCCAAGCCGGGACTGCGGCGTGTGGCGCACGGCGGGGTCGGCATCGACATCGAAGTCTGGCAAGTGCCCTTGGCCGCGCTGGGCAGCTTTCTGGCGCTCGTACCGCCGCCGTTGGCGCTGGGCAGCCTGGAATTGGCCGACGGGCGCTGGGTACACGGTTTCGTATGCGAGGACCACGCGTTCAGCGGCGCCCAGGATGTCAGCACCTATGGCGGCTGGCGCGCCTACATCGCCGCGCGCGCGACGCCGCCGGTTTAGGACCTGATAACACGGGCGGGACGCGCCCGCTGATCGATCGACATTGCACCACCACAAACCGACCCAGGGGAATTCCATCATGCGCAACACCCTATCCATACCCGCTCCCGCAACGGTCGACGGCGGCCGCCGTCGACTGCTGAAGTCAGGCGCCGCCGGCATGCTGGCCATGCCGGCGATCGTGCGCGCCCAATCGACGCCCAAAATCCGCATCGGCTTCTGGCCGGTCGCCGCCGGCCTGCCTTTCTTCGCCGGCGTGGATAAAGGCTATTTCAAGGAAGCCGGGCTGGACGTCGAAGTGCTGAAGTTCGCCGGCGCCCAGCAGGTGATGGAAGCCATGCTGTCGGGCCGATGCGACGGCAGCGCCAACGGCACCGGGTCGGCCAACCTGGCCATCGGCGAGATCGCGCAGCCGGGCCTGTTCAAGATCTTCTGCACCAATCCCAGCAATGCCCGCAATGTGCTGGAAGAATTCCTCGTCGCGAAGGACAGCCCCATCAAGACCGCGGCCGACTTCAAGGGCAAGAAGATCGCCTCCGGCCCTGGCATCCAGAACGTGACGCTGGCCAAGACCATGCTGGAACGCGCGGGCGCCACCGGCGCGACGGTCATCGAACTGCCCATCGGCCAGCATGTCGCGGCCGTGGCGACCGGACAGGTGGACGGCTGCTATACGCTGGAACCCACGGGTACGGTGGGCCGGCTGAATGGCACGACGCGCGTGCTGGAAGCCGGTGTCGTCGCCCATTACGTGCTGGGCGATCCCATGGCGCCCTGGCATGGCGGTGCGGCCAGCCTGACCACCGAATTCATCCAGAAGCACCCGGACGCCGCCAAAAAATTCATCGCCGCCTACCGGCGCGGCGTGGAGCTGGTGCGCACCCAGCCTGGCGAAGCGCGGCAATACATGAAGGGCTACACCGCCATCGAAGGGCCGCTGACGAACGAGGTGCCGCTGGCCGCCTACATGATGTACGACGAATTCAAGCAAAGCGACGTCGCCTATTTCCAGAAGTTCTATGACCTGTTCACCGAGAAGAACATCTTCTCGAAGAAGGTCGATGTGGCGCCCCTGATCTACAAGGCCTGAGCCATGGACAAGCCCAGCTCTTCCGCCGGCGCCGCCGGCGCGCCAGCCTGGTCAGCGCCCGCGTCCACGGACGCGGTGCCGCGCACGCCCCTGCGCGAACGGATGCTGCCCTTTGTCGGGCCGATACTGCTGTTCGTCATTTGGGATGCGGTCGTACGCGCCGGCCTGATCAAGCCCATCCTGCTGCCCAGCCCCGCCGATACGCTGGTCGCGCTGGCCACCGGGCTTGCCGGTGGGAACCTGCTGACGGACTTCCTGGTCACGGTCAGCCGGACGCTGCAGGCCTTCGTGATCGCCGCGGTGGTCGGCATGCCGCTGGGCGTCCTGCTGGGAAGCAACGAGCGCGCCTATCGGACGGTGGAATTCCTGGTGGACTTCTTCCGCTCCACGCCCTCGTCCGCATTGATCCCCTTGTTCCTGCTGATCTTCGGCGTCTCGGATATCAACAAGGTGGCGATCGCTGCGTTCGGCGCATTCCTGATCGTGGTATTCAACAGCGCCTACGGCGTCATCAACGCACGCAAGCAGCGCGTGATGGCGGCGCGGGTCATGGGCGCGTCGCGCTGGCGCGTCTTCAAGGACGTGCTGGTCTGGGAAAGCCTGCAGCCCAGTTTCGTCGGGCTGCGCTCGGCGGTGTCCATGGCGCTGGTCATCGTCATCGTGGCCGAAATGTTCATCGGATCCGAAAACGGCCTGGGCCACGCCATCATCGATGCCCAGCAGGTGCTGAACGTCAAAACCATGTACGCCGCCATCCTGGCCGCCGGCGCCCTGGGCTATGTACTGAACATCCTGTTCCTGATGCTGGAACGCCGCGTGGTCCACTGGAGCGGAAGGTAGAACCCATGAGCACCGTCCTGAACAGCCCCGCCCATGCCGATGTGCCGCCGCCGCGCTTCCACCCGGGCCCGGCCGGCACGCACATCACGATCCGCGGCCTGACCAAGTATTTTGCCGGCTGGCCGTTGTACGAGAATTTCGACCTCGACATCCCCAAGGGAAAAATCGTATCGGTCTTCGGACCCAACGGCTGCGGCAAAAGCACCCTGATCAACATGGTCGCCGGCCTGATTCCCGTGGACCGGGGCGAGATCCTGTTCGATGGCAAAACGCTGCGCGATACGCGCATCGGCTATGTCTTCCAGAACTACCGCGAAGCCTTGTTCCCCTGGATGCGCACGATCGACAATATCGCCTATCCCCTGCTGCTCGAAGGCAAGGGCAAGGCAGAGGTCGATCGGCGCATGGAAGAACTGATCGACTCCTTCGGCGTCAAGTTCGACCTGAAGCGATACCCGTACGAGCTGTCCGGCGGCCAGCAGCAGACCGCATCCATCATGCGGGCGCTGGCGCCTCGTCCCGAGGTGCTGTTCCTGGACGAACCCTTTTCCGCGCTGGACTTCGAGATGACGCTGTTCATCCGCGAGAAACTGCAGGAGGTCTTCATGCAAACCGGTACCACCATGCTGCTGGTGTCGCACGATCTGGAAGAAGCGGTCTACCTGGCCGACCAGATCCTGCTACTGACCAAGCGCCCGACCCGCGTGGCGGAAATCCTGGACTACACCGACGCACGCCCCCGGACGGTGGAAACACTGTCGCAAGCCAGCTTCGTCGCGGCCAAGAAGCAAAGCCTGGAGATTTTCCAGCGCGAGGTGCGCCGATGAACGAAGAGATCGCCCTCGCCTACGTGCGGGCCAGCGCGGCGCTGCTGGACCTGGCCCTGGACGAGCAGCAGGTGCGGCGCGTGGCCGTCCACCTGGCGCGGACCGCCGACATCGCCCGCGCGCTCGACGATATCCCGCTGGAGCCCGAGGACGAACCCGCCGCCCTCTACTGCCCGGCGCCCTTTCCGGACACGCTGCCATGACGGCCATCCCCTCTCCCCCGTTCTCTGACAGCAGCGCGCGCCTGGACGCCATTGCGCGCGGCGAAGACAGCGCGCGCGACTGGCTGCAAGCCTGCCTGTCGCGCATCGAGGCCACCGATGGCGCCATCAATGCGTTCACGGCGCGCACGGCGGCCCGCGCGCGCGCCGAGGCCGATGCGATAGACGCCATGCGCGCGGCGGGCCGCCCGCTGCCTCCCCTGGCAGGCTTGCCGTATGCCGTGAAGAATCTGTTCGATATCCAGGGCGAAGTCACGCTGGCGGGGTCGAAGATAAACCGCGACCGCGCACCCGCGGCGGCGGACGCGGTGCTCGTGCAGCGGATGCGCGCGGCCGGCGCGGTGCTGGTGGGCGCATTGAATATGGACGAGTACGCCTACGGCTTCACGACCGAGAACAGCCACTACGGCCCCACGCGCAACCCGCACGACCCGGCGCGCATCGCCGGCGGATCCTCCGGCGGATCCGGCGCCGCCGTGGCGGCCGGACAGGTCCCCGTATCGCTGGGCTCGGACACCAATGGCTCGATACGCGTGCCGGCGTCCCTGTGCGGCGTCTGGGGCCTGAAGCCGACCTTCGGCCGCTTGTCCAGGCGCGGCAGCTTCCCCTTCGTGCACAGCATCGACCATCTCGGCCCTTTCGCCGATTCCGCGGCACTGCTGGCGCGCGTCTACGATGCGCTTCAATATCCGGATGCGGAGGATCCCGGCTGTCACGCGCGCGCCGTGCAGCCCGTGCTTCCCCGCCTTGCGTCAGGCATGCAAGGCCTGCGCATCGGCATCCTGGGCGGCTATTTCGACGCCAACGCCACCGAACCCGCGCGGGCCGCCGTGAGCGCCGTCGCCGACGCCCTGGGCGCCCGCCGGACGGTCGAATGGCCCGACGCCGCGCTGGGCCGCGCGGCCGCGTTCATCGTCACCGCTTCCGAAGGCGGCAGCCTGCATCTGCCCGCCCTGCGGCGCCGCGCCGCCGACTTCGAACCGCTCTCGGTGGACCGCTTCATCGCCGGCGCCCTGCAGCCGGCGCACTGGCTGGCCCGCGCGCACCGCTTTCGCCGGCGGTACCGGGAACGCGTGCATACCTTGTTCCAGGATTGGGACCTGCTGCTGGCGCCGGCCACACCCGTCCCGGCTCCGATCATCGGCACCGAGTGGCTGGACATCAACGGTACGGCTCATCCGTGCCGGCCGGCCATGGGCCTGCTCACGCAGCCGATTTCCTTCGCCGGATGCCCGGTGGCGGTCGCGCCGGTGTGGCCGGAACTGGCGCAAGGAATGCCGGTCGGTGTACAACTCATCGCTGCGCCGTGGCGCGAGGACATCGCGCTGCGCGCGGCCGTGGCGCTGGAACGGGCAGGTATCGCGCGCGCCCGTTGCCCCAATTCCCAGGATCTATTGCCGTGATGGAAATCAATCTGCCGGACGTGCTTGCCGAAGTCCAGGTGCAATTCGCGCGCTATGAAAAAGCGCTGACCGCCAACGATGTCGCCGTGCTGGACGAATTGTTCTGGGACAGCCCGCATACCCTGCGCTATGGCGCGACGGAAAACCTCTACGGCTATGCCCAGATCCGCGACTTCCGCGCGGCGCGGCCCGCGCAGGGCCTGGAACGCGAGGTCCTGCGTACGGCCATCACCACCTACGGCCGCGATTTCGCCACCGCCAATATCGAATTCCGCCGCGACGGATCGGCCCGCGTCGGCCGCCAGAGCCAGACGTGGATGCGCACGCCCGCGGGATGGCGCGTCGTCGCGGCCCATGTCAGCCTGATGGCCTGAACGGTAATGCCCAAGGCCACCGCGGTTTCCGATCTCTCCGCCCACGCGCCGCCGGCCCGCACGTCGCGCGCGGACGATGTCTATCGATTGCTCAAGCGCGACATCGCCGAGTTCCGCCTGGTCCCCGGCGATCGCTTCACCGAGGGCGAAGTCAGCGACCGGCTGGGCGTATCGCGCACGCCGGTACGCCAGGCGCTCTTCCGCCTGCAGCAGGAGGGCTATGTAGAGGTGCTCTTCCGCAGCGGATGGCGGGTGCTGCCTTTCGACTTCGATCAATTCGAGCAGCTATACGACCTGCGCCAGGTGCTGGAATCCGAGGCGGTACGCCGGCTGTGCGCGGGCGCCCCCCAGATCGACCGGCATTTGCTGGACGGGCTGGCGGATATCTGGCTGGTTCCCGCCGAGGCGCGCAGCGACGACATGGCCCAGGTCGGCATCTGGGACGAGGCCTTTCACTGCACCCTGGTCACGGCCGCGGGCAATGCGGAAATCACCCGCGTGCATCGCGAGGTCACCGAACGCATACGCATCATTCGCCGCCTCGATTTCACCAAGCGGCCGCGCGTCGACGCGACCTACGAGGAACACGGCCGAATCCTGCGCGCCGTGCTGGCCCAGCGCGCGGACGAGGCATGCCGCCTGCTGGCCGCGCATATCGCCGCCAGCCAGGCAGAAGTACGGAAGATCACGCTGCACGAGATCTACCTGGCGCGGCAGGCACACGCGGCGGACCACTAGGTTCTGTCACGACGGCGGGCGCTTCGAATCGGTACGGCGGTCAATTCACCTGAATGTCGGCGCTGCGGATGATCTCGGTCCAGCGCGCGGTTTCTTCGTTCGAGAGTCTGGCCAGGTCCGCGCTCGTGCCGGGAAAGGGCAAGGCGCCCTGATCGGCCAGGTGCGCGATCATGGCCTTTTCCCCGGCGATCCCGATGATGGTGTCCTGCAGCTTGCGGATCACCTGGGGGCTGGTGCCCGAGGGCGCCATGACGCCATACCAGGATTCGACCTCGGCGCGCTTCACGCCCGCCTCTGCGAAGGTCGGGACATCGGGGATCGCCGGGCTGCGCTTGTCGCTGGCGATGCCCAGCACGCGGACCTGCCCGGCCTTGATATAGGGCAGGACGTTGGGCAGATTGGCGAACAGAACCTGCACCTGTCCGGACAGCAGGTCCGCCGTCGCCGGCCCCGCGCCCCGGTAGGGCACATGCGAGAACCGGACACCCGACCGGAACATGAACAGTTCGCCGGTCAGATGGTTCACCGAGGCGATGCCGGCCGATGCCATATTGAGTTTGTCCGGATTTTCCTTGGCATACGCCACCAGCTCCGCGATATTCCGGGCGGGCGTGCCGGTCGAAACGGCCAGCACATTCGGCACGGTAGAGAACAAGGCGACCGGCGCGAAATCCTTCGCGGGATCGTAGGGCAGCGTCCTGGACAGCAAGGGCTGGATCGATTGCTGTCCCATGGTGGCCAGCAACAGCGTATAGCCGTCGGGCGCGGCCTTTGCCACGAAGCTTGCCCCGATGCTACCCCCGGCCCCGGGCTTGTTTTCGACGATGACAGGCTGGCCCAATACCTCCGTCATGCGCGTGGCGAGCAGGCGTCCCATCAGGTTCACGGTGCCCCCCGGCGCGAACGGCACGACCAGCGTAATGGGCTTGCCCGGATAGGTCTGGGCCTGTGCGCCCAGGCAGATCCCCAGCGCGGCAGCGAGTACGGCGACGACTTTCAGCATGATTGGATTCCCCTTGCATTGATAGTGTGAGTCAGGCGCCCTGCAAGTCCGGCGCCGTGGATTCGGAAGAGACGAGCGCGCGCATGCGCCGTTGCAGCAATGCCCGCGCGTCGCCGATGCGCCGCACCGTCGCATCGATGATTTGCCGCTTCGCGCCCAGCACGCTTTTCTGCTCGTCGATACGCCCCAGCACCAGCTCGGGCGCGGGGCCGCCTTGCGATCGACGTGCGGCGACATTGCGCACGGGATCCAGGCAATCGCCGATATCCGCGTCCCGCAAGACGATCTCCCTGCCTGTCTGCGCGGCGGCGGCGGCCTGGATCATCGCCGGGGTGATGTCCTTCGCGGGTATCCCTCGATCCAGCGCGTCGCGGACGACCGCGCCTATGATGTGATGCGCGTCCCGGAACGAGGCGCCCGCCTTGCGCACCAGCAGGTCGGCCAGGTCCGTGACGGTCGAAAAATCGTCCGCGGCGCGAGCCGCCATGCGGGCCTGGTCCGGCTCGACTTTCTCCACCAGCAGCTTCATCAGCGCCAGCGCTTTCAGGGATTCTTCGCAGGCCTCCCAGCAGGTCCGGGTGCTTTCCCGGCTGCTGTCCCCCGAATGCGTGAAATGCGTAGACTTCACCGTCGCGAAGGCGGCCGACGTCATGCCGATCACGTGCCCCGTTTTCCCGCGCAGATATTCCAGCACGGCCGGGTTCTTCTTCTGCGGCATGATGCTGGAGGTGCTGGCGACGCTGTCGGGAAACACCAGATAGCCGAACTCGGGCGTCGACCAGATGTAGAAATCCTGCACCATCCGGCTGCAGGTAATCATCATGATGGATAGGGCCGCACTCAGCTCCAGCGCGAAGTCCCGCGACGCGACGCCGTCCAGCGCATTGGCCAGCGGCCGGGTAAAGCCCAGCATCGCGCTGGTGGCGGCGCGGTCGATGGGGAACGACGTCCCCGCCAGCGCGCAGGCGCCCAGGGGCGAGCCGTCCGCGGTTTCCAGCACGTGCAGCAGCCTGTCGATATCCCGCGACCACGCCTCGACCAGCGCGGACAGGTAATACCCATAGGTGATCGGCTGGGCCGCCTGCATGTGCGTATAGCCCGGCATCACGCAATGCGCGAACTTCCCGGCCTGCGCCAATGCGGCCTGCGCGACATCGATCAGGGCCTGGCCGATGCGCGTGGCAAAATCCCGCGCCCGGATGCGATCGATGGTGGCGCCCATGTCGTTGCGGCTGCGGGCGGTGTGCAAGCGCCCGCCCGTGTCCGCGCCCACCATGCCGATCAGATGCGCCTCGTAGTTGAAGTAAGCCTCTTCGCGCGCGGCATCGAGGGCCACCGCATCGGGACCGTCCGCCTGTATCTTGAGCAGCGCCCCGGCAAGCCGGACCGAGGTATCCGCATCGAGGATGCCCTGCTCGTGAAGCATCAGCAGATGCGCGAAATTGATGTGATTCAACATCTCGAAATTGGCGAAGAACTCCCGGTTCAATCGTGGCAGGAAGACGTAGTCGATCACTTCCTGCGCCAGGGGTTGCTTCAGGCGGCTGCTAACTTTGGATTCCATCGCGGGCTCGGGTGCAAGCAAGAAAACCGCAGTCTCCGTCCGCCGCCATCCATACGTCAAATCAGTTTCTTATAGCTATGAATACATAAATGATATGCTTCACGGCGATCGCGCCTTAGGATTCCTTCCATGAATTTCAAGCAGGTAGAGGCTTTTCGCGCAGTGATGATGACGCGCTCGATGACCACGGCGGCCGGCCTGCTGCATACCTCGCAGCCGAATGTCAGCCGCTGGATAGCGCTGCTGGAAAAGGCCTTGGGCTTCGTGCTCTTCCAGCGGGTCGGCACCAGGCTGATCCCGACGCCCGAAGCGGATGCCTTCTATGCCGACGTGGAGCGAGCCTTCATCGGCCTGGAGTCCTTGAACGACAGTGCCAGTTCGATCCGGCGCAGGGGCACGGGCTTGCTCAGGATCGGCGCCGTCGGCTCCATCACCCAATGCGTGATGCCGGACGCCATCCGCATGTTCCGCGAGCAAGTCTCGGACATCCCCGTCGTGGTCAATACCGGCGGCTCCGATGTGGTGGCGAAGTGGGTGGCGACCGGGTTCTGCGATATCGGTTTCAGCTCCATCCACACCGATGTCCCCAGCCTGCGCTACCAGCGCATCAATACCGCCTGCGGTGTCGGGGTCGTCGCCACATCGCACAGGCTGGCCGCCAGGAAGGTATTAAAACCCGCCGACTTCGACGACGAACCCTTCATTTCCTTGCCGGCCGGAAGCTTCAACAGGGCGGCGATCGACCGGCACTTCCCGCACGACTCCAGGATTCTCTCCATCGAGACCCCTTACGCCACCACCATCTGCACCATGGTAGCCAAGGGCCTGGGCGTGTCGATCGTGAATCCGATCGTATCGCGGGCGCTGCGCCTGGCCGAGGTGCGTGAAATCCCTTTCTCCGAGAAGGTCGACTTCTACAGCTACGCGGTCACTTCCGGGCACTTCCCGGTCAACGCCCTGGCCAGGCGGATGGAGGATTGCGTACAGCGGGTGTTCGCCGCCCTGGATACGCAGGACACCGTCAAACCCGGCCGCCGCGTCCGCAAGGCCATCGGCAGGAAAGCATGAGCACGCCATCCGCGCCGACGACAAGAGCGAGCTGTGACGCCGCGCGACCCGACCCATCTCCCTAGGCGGCGCAGAGCGCTTCCGCCAGCGACCAGAACAGGTTCCGCTCGCTGAAATCCAGGCGCCCGGTTCCCACCCACCTGGCGCCGCTGCTCTTCAGGTAGGTGAACTCGATATAGAACTCCGGCCCCTCTTGCGCGGCCGCGGCCGCGCTGTACGTCCCTCTCCACGCCTGCACCGTGTTGTCCGTGGCCATGGTCAGGTCCGCCGCGCCCTTGACGATACTGGCCAGCGTCACGCCGCCGCCGGCCACCTGGCCCAGATTGTGCCGTGGCATCACCCCGGCGACCGTGCGGTCGACGGCGCCGTCCGCCATAATGCCCACGCCCGTCTTGAACGTATCGATCAGCGCCTTGGCCATGCCATGGCCGGCGGCCAGTTCCTTGAATCGCTCGCCGGGACGGTAACGCGCGGCTTTGACATGGATCGCCGGAAGATCCGGAATCGAATTCACGATTCCATATCGCGATTCCCTGCGGAAGAACTCGTCGATCTCCGGCAAGGTGCCGATCAGGACCAGTGGCCTGGCGCCCATCGCCGTGTCCTCGAAGTGGTAGTAACTGCTCCCCGAAGACCTCGACGCTGGCGCGCACGCACCCTTGTCCTCTACGAAGTTGCTGCCCATGCCAAGCCGGCCGTTCATCCACGCATGCTTGAACGCATGCACCTGCCCCGCATACCTGCGCATCATTTTTATTTGCCGCATCCACTTCCTCATCGCAATCGGTGCGCACCGCGCGCCGCGATAAGAATCATGGCAGGGGGAATTCCCGTCAGGAACCCGACATTTCTGAGCGCGACATCGCCGGACACGTGGAAGTTCCGCCACGAAGGACCGGCCCGCAAGCCGAAGTCCCGCGCGAAGCCGTTTTCCCTCCCGCCCGGCGATCAGGCACCGCCCTGGCGGTCCCTGCGCAACGAGATCAGCTCGCGGGCCTCCTTGTCGGAGTCCACGCCCAACCGAACGAGCATGTCGACCTCGTCCACGCCCTGCGACTTCGCGTAGTCGGCGATCTCCTGCTCGATCTCCGCTTCATACAGGGCGATCCGCTTTTCCTCCGCCCCACCGGCCTTGGCCGTGGCGCGCGCATCGGCATTGCGGGCGAGTTCCGGCTCGGCGGCCAGAAGCCGCTCCCGGCCCTTGGCGATCGCCACGTCCAGGCGTTTCTCGGCCGCTTTCGCGTTATCTACCATGTTCAGCTCCTTTGGCACGAGGCCGTCAGTCTTTGGACGAGGCGGATACGCAAGCCGCGTGCGCCCCGGCTGCTGCGAGGATAGCGCGCCTCGCAGTCGTGCGGCACTGCAACCAAATTGCTGCTCTGCAACTAATATTGCATCTGTAAAATTACTGCAATATATTTTGCATAACATCCCTCGCCAACGCTCGATCGAGCACTTACCCGGATACCCAGGATGCGGTTCGAAGAACTCGTCGCGGAAAAACAGGACACCCTGACCGGTTCCGACCGCAAGCTGGTCGATGTCCTGCTGTCCGACACGACCGTGGGCAGCTTCATGCCCGCGCACAAAATCGCCGAGCGTGCGGGCGTCCATCCGTCGACGGCGGGCCGCCTGGCGCGCAAGCTGGGATTCGACTCCTACCGTGCCATGCGCGAAGCGATGGTGTTCGACCTGGACGCATCGGCCCGGGTACGCAACCGCATCGACAACGCCACGGGCGGCACGCTGCTGGAATCGCTCGTCGCCGGCGAAATCGGCGCGCTCAGCCGGCTGGCTGAGCAGGTCGGCCAGAAAGACATCGCCACAGCCACCGATTGGCTGCGGCGCGCGCGGCACATCATCGTCGTCGGTGAAAGCCATGCCGGCAGCCTGGCCGAACTCTTCGCGCGGCGCCTGAAGCGTTCCGGCTACCACGCCGTGGGCCTGTCGCATGCCGATTGGCAGGCAGCGGATGAACTGATCAGCCTGACGGACAAGGATCTGGTGTTCGGCATGATCTTCCGTCACGACAGTCCCGGGGTGGCGCAGGCGTTGAAGCTCGCGCGCGAAACCGGCGCGGGCAGCGTGTTGCTCACCGACCTGACTCTCGCCCCGATGGCGCAGCTGACGATGACCGCGCGCCGTGGCGAACCGGGGGAGTTCCACTCCCTGACGGTACCCATGGCGATATGCAACACGCTGATCCTGGAACTTTCCCGCGTCGATCACGGCCGTTCGCTCGACGCACTGGGGAAGCTGGAAGAGCTGCGGCTCAGTTTCGAAAGATCCGTCACGCCGCCTCGCCGGCGCTGATCTGCCTATCCACTCATCGATTCACGACGCGCGGGAGACAAACATGTTCGAACCAAACCGGTATGCCGCCAAGGGCGTGCTGTGGTGCATGGCGGTGCTGGGCGTCGCGCTGGCTCCCGGCGCGGCGGTGGGTGCCCAGGCCACCGCCGACACACGGCCCGTCCTGACGGTCGCGGTCAACGAACTGGCCCGCACGCTGGACCCGGCGGCCGGTAACGGCAACGTCGACGTCCGTGTCTATTACTCCATCTACGACACCCTTATCCGGCGCGACTTCGATCATCCGGACGCCGACGGCGGCGCCAGGCTGGAGCCGGGGC
Source organism: Bordetella sp. (assembly GCF_057362025.1). Taxonomy (NCBI): domain Bacteria; kingdom Pseudomonadati; phylum Pseudomonadota; class Betaproteobacteria; order Burkholderiales; family Alcaligenaceae; genus Bordetella; species Bordetella sp. The sequence continues at coordinate 76,047 of NZ_JBMQQZ010000077.1, forward strand.
TGGCCACCAGCTGGACCTGGACCACGCCGACCACCTTCGACGTGAAGCTGCGTCCCGGCGTCGTTTGCCACGACGGCAATCCCTTCAACGCCGACGACGTACTGGCGACGTTCTCGCCGGAACGATTATGGGGACCGGACGCCTATTACGCGGAAGGCCCGGCCTACTTCGGTAATTTGACCAAGGTCGAAAAGCTGGACGATATGACGGTGCGGTTCACCACCGCGCAGCACGATGCCGCGATCGAACAACGCCTGTCCAGCTATATGTCTTTCGTCATATGCGATGAAGCCTGGAACAAGTTCAGGAAGGACGGCGTGCCCGCCAGGACGTGGATGGACGAAGCCGCGAAGGCGCTGCGCTTCAATCCCGTCGGCACCGGTCCCTACAAATTCGCCAGCTACCAGAAGAACGACCACATCACGCTGCAGGCCTTCGACCGCTACTACGGTGGCAAGCCCGCCGCCCGTACGGTCACCTTCAAATCGGTGCCGGAAGTGGCGGCACGCATCGCCGGCGTGGTGGCGGGCGACTACGACATCGCCGCGGAAATCCCTCCTGACCAATGGGATGCGCTGGCGGGCTACAAGGATCTGACCTTGAAGACCGTACCGCTGGAAAACAGCCACGTCGTGGTCTTCAATACCCGCGATCCGCTGCTTTCCGACAGGAACCTGCGTCAGGCCCTCAGCCTGGCGATCGACCGCAAGGCCTTGATCGACGCCTTGTGGAAAGGCAAGACCTTCGCTCCGAACGGCTACCAGTTGCCCAGCTTCGGCAATCTGTACGACAAGGACCGTGCCGGCTACCGGTACGACCCCGAACAGGCGAAGAAGCTGTTGAAGCAAAGCCGCTACAAAGGCGAGGAAATCTCGTACCGCCTGATTCCCAACTACTACCTCTACAACGTCGAAGCCGCGCAGATCATGCAGGAGATGTGGCGCGCGGTCGGCATCAACGTACGCATCGACTTCGCCGATAGCTTCAAGGACGTCCGCAAGCCCGGCGTGCAGATGTACGCGTGGTCCAACACCTATCGCATCCCGGACCCCACCGGTTCGCTGCTGATCCTCTGGGGCCCGAACTCCGAGATACAGAAAACACAGAAGTTCTACACGCCGGATCCCGCGTTCAACGCGCTTGCGCTATCCCTGTACACGGCCACCGATCCGGCCCAGCGGCGCGCCACTTACCGCCAGGTGCTGGACATCTTCGAGAACGACATGCCCATGACCATGCTGTACAACCCCGTCACGGGCTATGCCATGAAGAAAAACGTCCAGTGGCAGCCGTACTCGCAGTACTACATGGACTTCCGGCCTGACAACCTTTCCTTCGGATCCCGGTAAGTGCCGCCCCTCCTTTCCGTCCAGGGCCTGAGCGCCGGATTTCACACCGCCGCGGGTTACGCCGGCGTGCTGCACGAAGTCAGCTTCGACGTCGGCCCCGGCCGCACGCTATGCATCGTCGGCGAAAGCGGCAGCGGCAAGAGCATCACCTGCCAGGCCATATTGGGCCTGCTGCCGCGTAATGGCCGCTTGACCCGCGGCCGCATCCTCTTCGACGGACTGGATCTTGCCGTCCTGCCCGAACGCGAACTGCGCCGCGTGCGCGGGGCGGGCATCGGCATGGTGTTCCAGGACCCGCTGGGCTCGCTCAACCCCGTGCACACCGTGGGAAACCTGCTGGACGAAACCCTGGCCCTGCACACGCCGCTTACCCGGGCACGGCGTGCCGTCCGCGCGGCCGAGCTGCTGGAAATGGTGGGCATTCCGGAGCCGGGGCAGCGGCTCGCATCCTATGTGCACCAGTTCTCTGGCGGCATGGCGCAACGCGTGATGATCGCCATGGCGCTGGCTTGCGGTCCCCGGCTGCTGATCGCCGACGAACCCACCACGGCATTGGATGTGACCATCCAGGCCCAGATACTTGATCTGCTCGACCGCCTGCAGGCCGAACTCGGCATGTCGCTGCTTTTCATCACGCACGACCTGGGCGTCGTCGCCGAGATGGCGGATGACGTGGTGGTGATGCGCGATGGCTGCGTCGTGGAAAGCGCGCCAGCGGCGCTGCTGTTCCGGCAGCCCCGCGAAAACTATACGCGCGAGCTGCTGGCCGCCATGCCGCGCCTGGATACGCGGGCACCGGTCTACCGTTGGCGCGAGGAATGGGCATGACAGCGCCTGCCCCATCCGCCCCCCTGCTGGAAGTCAGCGAGCTGCGCCGCTATTTCGGCGGCGGACGCACACTATTGCGGCACGCCCCGCGCATTCACGCCGTCGAAGACGTCTCCTTTCACCTGCGCACGGGCGAAACCCTGGGACTCGTCGGCGAAAGCGGCTGCGGGAAGTCCACCACGGGCCGCATGATCGTTGGCCTGGACCGCCCCACCCGGGGTGCCATTCGCTTTCGTGGGCAGGATCTGTCCGCCCTGACCGAGGCGCAATGGCGCGGCCGGCGGCGCGATGTGCAGATCATCTTCCAGAACCCGCTGTCCGCGCTCGACCCGCGCCTGCCGATAGGCCGGCAGATCCGGGAACCGCTGGACCTGCACGCCATCGGCCCCGTCGCGGAACGCGATGCCGCGGTAGACGCATTGATGCACGCGGTGTCCTTGCCCGCATCCCTGCGCGACCGCTTTCCCCACCAGGTAAGCGGCGGACAGGCACAACGCGTCGTCATCGCGCGGGCGCTGGCGCTCAAACCCAGCCTGATCGTCTGCGACGAACCGGTATCGGCGCTGGATGTTTCCGTACAAGCCACCGTCGTCACCCTGCTGGAAAAACTCCAGCACGATCACGGCATCGCCTATCTGTTCATTTCCCATGACCTGCGCGTCGTGCGGCGGCTATCGCATCGCGTCGCCGTGATGTACCTGGGCCAGATCGTCGAAGAAGGCCTGACCGACGATTTATACGAACAGCCCCTGCATCCCTACACCCGAGCGCTGCTTTCGGCCATTCCCGATCTGTCGGCCACCGGTTCGCGCGAAGGCACGCGGCGCATCGTCCTGAAGGGCGATCCGCCCAGTCCGGCGCGGCCGCCCGGTGGATGCCGCTTCCACACCCGATGCCCGCATGCGCGGGATCGCTGCTCGGCGGAAATGCCCGCGCTGCGGACCATCCATGACGGCCGTGCGGTGCGCTGCCATTTCGCCGGACAACTGGACCTCTAGGGCCTGCCAGGAACAGGAAGGAGACCCCGCATGCATACGCCCTTGATCATTGCCCATCGCGGCTATTCGGCGCGCTATCCGGAGAACACGGAATCCGCGTATCGGGGCGCCATCGCCATCGGCGCCGATATCGTCGAAAGCGACGCCCGGCTCTCGCGCGACGGCGTCGTCCTGGCTTGCCACGATGCCACGCTCGACCGTATCGCCGGCGATGCGCGCGCCGTCGCCGACATGACGGCGGCTGAACTCCAGGCCGTCGCCCTGGACGGCGGAGCGCGCCTATCGTTCCTGCCGCGGACATTGCTGGACATCGCCCCATTGCGGCCGGTACTGATCGACGTGAAAACGCCCGACCTGGCGCTGATGGAAGCGATCGTTCGCGACATACGGGGCTGCGATGCCGCCGACAAGGTCTGGATAGGCGCGCGCGATCCCGCGCAGGTGGCCCTGGCGCACGCCCGGCTGCCCGGCGTCCGCCTGCTGGCACTTCTGCCCGACTACACGCTCGCCGATGAGTTCGCGCGGGCGGGGGCTCAGGCGTTTCGCGTATGGGAAGGCCAGGTGGACGACCCGGCCGCCGCGCGGGTACTGCGCGAGCGGCCGGCCTGGGTCACGATGGGAGGCAGGAATACGCCGTGCGAAGTAGGCGATACCACGCCTGATCGCCTGGCGAGCATCCTGGCCCGGGGACCGCGAGGCGTCCTGCTGAACGATCCCGCCCTGATGACCGGCCCACGGGCGCCGCGGCGGGAGGCGGCATGAACACACGCCTGTTGATGCGCAAGCTGTCGCGCGGCCTGTTGACCGTATGGATCATCGTTACCTTTACCTTCGTCGCCCTGAACCTGTCGGGCGACCCCATCGAAGCGCTGGTGGGAGACCAGGCGTCGCCGGAGGTCGTGCAGCAGTATCGTGCCAGGTTCGGCCTGGACCGCCCGCTCTGGGAACAATACGTTTCGTACCTCGCCAATCTCGCACGCGGGGATTTCGGCCTGTCGCTGTCGGAGCAGCGGCCTGCCACGCAGCTCATCGCGGCAGCGCTTCCCTACACGCTGCGCCTGGGGCTGACGGCTTACGGATTCGGTCTGGTGCTGGGCCTGACGCTGGGCATCGTGGCGGCGTTGAACCGCAACCGGCCCGTCGACCGCTTCGTCATGAGCTTCGCCGTCCTGGGCTTCAGCCTGCCCAACTTCTTCCTGGGCATCCTGTTGATCCTGCTGTTTTCGCTGCGCCTGCGGCTGTTGCCCAGCGCGGGCGCCGACACCGCATGGCATCTCGTCCTGCCCGCCATTACGCTGGGCACGCACTTCGCCGGCGTCTTCGCGCGCTTCACGCGTTCGGCGATGCTGGAAGTACTCAACCGGCAATACATGGTCGCGGCGCGCGCCAAGGGGGTGCCCGATTTGCGGCGTGTCGTCTGGCACGCGCTACCCAATGCCGCCATACCCATCGTGACCATCGCGGGCCTGAAGCTGGGCGACCTGGTGGCCGGCTCCATCATCGTGGAGACCGTATTCGGATGGCCGGGCGTCGGACGCCTGCTGGTCGGATCGGTCACATCGCGGGACTTCGCCGTGGTCCAGGCGATATTGATATTGACCGCGGTGACGATGGTCCTGACCAACCTCGCCGTGGACTTCATCTACACGTTGCTCGACCCGCGCATGCGCACGGTGCGCAAGGAAGGCTAGCCCTATGTTGTCCGCATTGTCCTGGCGCAAGGAAAAGCCGGCGGGTCGCGGCGCCCCCCGGCGTTATCCCACGCTGGTATTGCTGTCTCTGCTGTTCATCGCGCTGCTGTTCGGCGTGTCGTGCCTGGCCGACGTGCTCGCGCCGTACGACTATCGCACACAAGCGCTCCGGCTGCGGCTGGCGCCGCCATTCTTCCTGGGCGGCAATAGCGCCCACTGGCTGGGCACGGACGAACTGGGCCGCGACATACTCAGCCGCCTGCTTTATGCGATCCGCTTCAGCGTGCTGGTGGCCCTTGGGGGCACTGCCATCGGCGCGGCGGTGGGCACCACGCTGGGTTTCCTGGCGGCGCATTTCCGCGGCTGGGTCGAAGAAGCGATCATGATGCTGACCGATGTGCAGGCTTCGCTGCCCTTCATCCTGATCGCGCTGGCCTTGATCGCCGTCTTCGGCGGCAGTTTCATGCTCTTCGTTTTCATCATGGGCTTCTATGGCTGGGAGGTCTTCGCTCGCCTGACGCGGGGCGTAGTGATCTCGGCCAACAACCAGGGCTATGCCATGGCGGTCAGGGCGCTGGGCGCCCCGCCCTGGCATATCTATGCCAGGCACATCCTGCCCAACATATTGAGCGTGCTGATCGTGCAATTCACCCTCAATTTCCCGCAGGTGATCCTGCTGGAAACTTCGCTCAGCTTCCTCGGCCTGGGAATACGCCCGCCTTTGACCAGTCTGGGGCAAATGCTGGGATCCGGGCGCGCCTTCCTGACAACGGCATGGTGGATCGCAATCTTCCCGGGCGCCATCATCTTCCTGACCACGATGTCCATTTCCATCCTGGGCGACTGGATACGCGACCGGCTGGATCCGGCGCTGCGCGACGCCAGATAAAAAAAACCCTCCGCGAGGAGGGTTTACGCAAATGCCGGCAAGGAGAGACCGGCGACGGCACGTAATCAATCGGCCTGTGCTGCAGGCTGGGCGGTGGCCTGGGCAGCCGCAAGGCCGGCGGCCTTGCGCTGGCGGTTCTTGCGGACGAAAGCCGCCAGTTGCCACACCACGATCGCGCCGATCACCGCAAACAGCGTACCGCTGATCGGCCGCGACACGAAGATGCCGAAATCGCCGCGGCTGAGCAGCATGGCGCGGCGAAAGTTTTCCTCCAGCATGGGGCCCAGGATAAAACCCAGCATCAGCGGCGCGGCTTCCATGCCCAGGCGCATGAACAGGTAGCCGATGAAGCCGAAAACCGCCGTGATATAGACATCGTCCAGGCTGTTGTTGATGCTAAAGGTTCCCACGCAGCAGAAGAACAGGATCGAAGGGAAAAGCACGGTATAGGGAATCTTGAACACCGACAGCCAGTAACGCACCAGCGGCACGTTCAGGATCAGCAGGAAGCAGTTGCCGATCCACATGCTGGCCACCAGGCCCCAGAACAGATCCGGATGGTTGGCGATCATGTTGGGGCCGGGTTGCACGCCTTTGACGATGAAGGCCGCCAGCATCAGCGCCATCACGGCGTTTTCAGGTATGCCGATGGCCATCAAGGGAATAAAGCTCGTCCGCGCGGCCGCCTCGTCGGCCGCCGCCTGCCCGGCCACGCCCTCGATGGCGCCCTTGCCGATTTCATCGCGGTACTTGCTGAAACGCTTGTCGGCGGCATAAGCGGCAAACTGCGCGATCGTCGGTCCGCCGCCGGGCAGGATGCCCAGCACCGAACCGATGACGCTCCCGCGCAGCGCGCTGGGAATGATGCGCTTGAACTCCGTCCAGTTCGGCATCAGCTTGATCTTGCCGTTGAAGGGCGTAAGCGTATTGCGGGCGTCCAGGTTCTTGACGATCTCGGCAATGCCGAAGCAGCCCAGCGCGATGCTGATCAGGCCAACGCCATCCTGCAGGAACATCAGGTCCATGGTGTAGCGCGCCATGCCGCTGTTGACGTCCGTACCGACCACGCCCAGCAGGATGCCGATCATCGCCATGGCCAGGCCGTTGAGCAGGCTGCCGCTGCTGACGAAACTGACGCAGAAGAATCCCAGCATCATCAGCGCGCAGTAGTCGGCGGGGCCGAACAGCATGCCGACTTCGCCCAGTGCCGGCGCCATTGTCGACAGCACCACAATGGCCACCGTGCCGCCGATGAAGCTGGACATGCCCGCCGTGAAGAGCGCCAACCCGGTCTTGCCCTTCAGGTTCATCTGGTATCCGTCTATGCATGCCACGATACTGCTGGCATGCGGGATCTTCATCGTGATGGCGCTGACGCTGTCGCCGTATTGCGCGCCGTAGTAGATGCCCGCCAGCATGATGAGCGCGCCGCCCGCGGGGATGGAGTAGGTGATCGGCAGCAGCAGGCTGATGGTCGACAGCGGACCGAGGCCCGGCAACAGGCCGATCAGGGTACCGACCGTGCAGCCCAATGCGCAATACATCAGGTTTTCCAGGGTCAGCGCCTGTTCGAAACCGAACGAGAGGTTGTGCAGGATATCGATCATAGTAGCGGCAGGCTCAGGCCCAGCAGGAATTTGAAAGCACACGCCACCGCGATCAGGCCGGCGGAGATCTTGACGTTGCGTGCGACCGAATACGAAGTCCCGGCGAGTGTCGAACAGAACACCAGGAACACGATGCCCAGCAGCATGTTCAGGAAGTGCGACACGAGCACGAAGCCCACCAGGCTGGCCATCACGATCGCGATATTGCGAAAGCTGTAGTTCAGCGGGACGGGTTCGACGAAGTAGGCCCGCACGACGGTGACCAGGCCCACGAGCAGCAGGCAGCCGCATATCAGCAGCGGGAACAGTCCCGGACCGAAGCGGGCCAGGGTACCCAGGGGATAGGTTGCGGCGACGCCGCCGAACACCAGGGCGAAGGCCATCAGGAACAGGCCTCTGACGAAATTGCGGTTGTTCATGTTCATGGCCGGTGCTCTCCCGGCCGGGCCGCGTGTCTGCGGGATGTCATTCCCCTCTCCTCATCGCGTTATCGACGCATCGCACGGGCTTGCACGATGCTGAACGGGATTGTGGAGAGCAGCACTTTCAGCTTGCTGTCGGTTTCCCCGGATACGCGTATACACCTAGGGTGCAAAAGCAACAGCGAGCTGAATGAAAGCCAACCAAAAGCTGAACGTGATATGACAATCCGCTGAACGATACCGGGCACCTGGGCGCCCTCCCGCGGCCCCATCCGGGGGGCGAATGTCCCGCTATCCCGGGCAGCACACGCCCCTTCCACCGCCTGCCGCCACCCCGGGCGAACTTGGCACGGCGGCCGGCTTGTCCGATGATCCGATCTTCGACACAAAAAAATAAAGGAACCCCATGCCTTTCGCATTCAATGGCGCCACGCGCATCTATTGGCGCAGCGACGGCTCCCGCGCGCTGCCCGTCCTCGTGCTGGGCAACTCGCTGGGCACGGATTTCTCGCTATGGGATCCGGTCCTGCCGCGGCTGATGCGGCATTTCCGCGTGATTCGCTTCGACATGCGGGGACACGGCGCCTCCGACGCCCCGGATGGCGACTACACGATGGACCAATTGGCCGGCGATCTGGCCGCCGTCGTCCACGCGGCCGGGCTGGACAAATTCCATTACTGCGGCGTATCCCTGGGCGGGATGGTCGGCATGGCGTACGCGCAGCGGCCGGACCATAAGCTGGACAGGCTGGTCCTCTCGAACACCGCCGTGCAGTTCCCGCCGGATGTCTGGAGCACCCGCATCGACAACGTGCGGCGTGGCGGCATGGCGGCGATCGCCGACGGCGTGCTGGGCCGTTTCTTCACGCCGCCCTTCCTGGCGCTGGAGGATCCGCGCGTCGAACGCGTGAAGGAAACCCTGCTCTCCCTGGAGCCGCATGGCTACGCCGGCTGCTGCGCCGCCATCCGCGACATGCGGATCGCCGACGGGCTGTCCTCGATCCAGGTCCCCACGCTCGTGGTGACCGGCGCGCACGACCAGTCCACGCCCCCCGAGCGGGGGATGGAGATCGCCGGCGCCATCGCGGGCGCCACCGTGACCGCGCTGCCCGGCGCCCACATCCCAATGGTCGAGCTGCCGCTGCAATGGAGCGACGCCCTGCTCGATTTCCTGGCGCCGGAAGGCCAGCTCGCGGAAAGCGAGCGTTACGCGCTGGGCCTGGAGCGACGGCGCGACATCCTCGGCCGCGCCTACGTCGACGCGCGGCTTGCCGCCCGCACGGCGTTCAACACCGGGTTCCAGGAAATGATCACCCAGCTCGCATGGGGCAAGATCTGGACATCCACCCGCGTCGACGACGCGACACGCCGGATCGTCGTCATGGCCATCACCGCCGCGCTCGGCCGCTGGGAGGAATTCGAGCTCCATATCGAGGCGGCTTTGCGCGCCGGCGTGGAAAGCCGCCTCATCGAAGAGGCCCTGTTCATGGTCAGCGTCTATGCCGGCGTACCGGCCGCCAATACCGGCTTTGCCATCGCGGGGAAGACGCTGAAGAAGTTCGCGGAGATCGGGTAACGTGCCTACACCGTCGTCTTGGCGATAGCGCGATATTTCTCCACCGCTTTCTTCAGTGTCGCGCCGAAGGCATCCGGGGTGGGGTCGATCTTTACCTCGACGCCCTGCCTGGCCAGTTGCGCCGTCACCTCCGGACGCTGCAGCGCCTTCGCCACGGCGTCGCGCAGCTTCTGCACGACGGGCGCCGGCGTGCCGGCAGGCGCCAGGATCGCATTGAAAGTATCGTCCTCGAAACCGGGCAGACCGGCTTCGGCGATGGTGGGAACGTCCGGCAGCAGCTTCGACCGCGTGGAGGTGGTCACCCCCAGGGCATGCAGCTTTCCGGAAAGTACGTAAGGGCCCGACGTGCTGACCTGATCGAACATCACGTTGACCTGGCCGCCGATCAGATCGGTCAGGGCCTGTGCGTTGCCCTTGTATGAAACGGCCAGCATTTTGATGCCCGCCTGCTTGCTGAACAACTCTGCCGCGATATAGCCAGTCGAGCCGATCCCGGACGATCCATAAGAGATTTCGCCAGGATGCGTCCGCGCCCGCTCGATCAAGGCCTTTACGGTGCGCTGGGGCACAGCCGGATTCGCCACCAGGACCATCGGGATCTGCACGGTCTGCGTGATCGGCGCGAAATCCTTGATGGGGTCGTACCCTGCATTGGGTACGAACTCCGGTACCGACACGAAAGTATTGGCCACCGCCAGCAACGTATAGCCATCCGGCTCCGCGCGCGCGACTTCGCGGGTGCCAAGCAGGCCGCTGGCGCCTGGCTTATTTTCCACGACCACGGATAGTCCCAGATCTTCCGTCATGCCCTTTGCGACCAGGCGGGCGACCATATCGACGGTACCGCCCGGCGATACCGGCACGACGATGCGGATGGGCTTGCTGGGATAGCGATCCTCGGCCCGCGCGGGCGAGGCCATACAGGCAACACCGACGGCCACGGTGGCCGCCTGCAACAGGAATCTGATAGGACGCGCGGTGTGTCGGCGGATGTTCATCGATGTCTCCATTTTTGTAGTCAAGCTAATATGCCGCTTCTCTCGGCTTCAGACGCCTTGAACGCCGTCACCGGGGCAGGCAGCCCATCTTAGGCACGCCTGCGCGGATGCGCCATCGAGAATATTTCGCCACATCATCAAGAAAACTAATATTTGGCATCGCATACGGAGACCCCCGACCATGAATCCGCAACTGCCGCCGCTGAATCCGCTGCGCGTGTTCGAAAGCGTGGCTCGCCATGCCAGCTTTACCGCGGCCGCACAGGAACTGCACATCACGCAAGGGGCGGTCAGCCACCAGATCAAGGCGCTCGAAACCTGGCTGGGCTTCGCGCTGCTGGAGCGAGGCGGGCGGCGCCTGCGCCTGACGCGCGGCGGCGAAAGCTACGCCGCCGCACTGACCGGCGCATTCGCTCAGATCACGCGGGCGACGCGGGAACTCGTGTCCACGGGCGCCAAGCAGGTATTGACGGTGCGCGGCCATACGACCTTGTTCATCCGCTGGCTGATCCCTCTCGTGCCGGCCTTCCAGGCCGCCCATCCGGACATCAACGTCAAGCTGTCTTCCAGCGTGGAAGGCGTGGACTTCACGCGCGAAGAGGCCGACATGGGGATTGTCTACGGCGACGGGCCCTGGCCGGGTTTGCGCAACGACCTGCTGTTCAGCGATGCCCTGACACCGGTCATGGCGCCGGAAATGGCTGCCCGCCTGCCGCGCCCCTGTAGCGCCGAAGCCCTGTTGCGACTGCCGCTTCTGCATTCGAACCGCCGCCCCCAGCACTGGCCGGATTGGATCCGGCTGGCCGGCGCGCATCGCGGAATGGCCGTGGGCGATATGTACTACGAAGACCTGAGCATTATCTACCAGTGTGCGACGGAAGGCCTGGGCGTTGCGCTGGGCCAGTTGCGCTACGTGGAAAAGGATCTGGCCGAAGGACGACTCGTGGCGCCTCATCCGCTTGTCCTGCGCCGCCCGCGCGGCTACCACCTGGTCTGCCCGGCGCAGCATGCGGACGATCCGAAGATCGCCCGTTTTCGCGTATGGCTGCTGGACCGGATTCGCGACGCCGGGCAGTAGCGCAGGACGACGCCGGGACCCAGTCCTCAGCGCCGCGCGGCAACGATCAAATCGGCCGCATCGATGGGCTGCCCTCGCAGCAGCCGCTGCATATTGCCGAAGGCGCGCGACGCGACATTTCCCACGTTGTCCATCACCGCGCCGCCGCTGTGCGGCGACACGACCACGTTGTCCAGCGTGAACAGCGGATTTTCCGCCTGCGCCGGCTCTTGGTCGAAAACGTCCAAGCCGGCGCCGGCCAGTTTGCCATCGACCAATGCCCGGTACAGCGCCGACTCGTCCACGATGCCGCCGCGCGCGGTATTCACGATGACGGCGCCGTCCTTCATGCGGGCCATGGCGTGTTGATCGATCATTCCCCTGGTCTGGTCCGTCAGCGGTACATGGATGCTCAGGATATCGCTGCCGGCCAGCAGTTCGTCCATGTCCACGTAACGAACGCACAAGGCGCGCTCCGTGTCGGCATCGGCGCGCCGCCGGCTGGTATAGCAGACGTCCGCATCGAAGCCGCGCAACCGGCGCGCCAACATCCGCGCAATATTCCCGAACCCCAACAGGCCTATGGTCTTGCCGGCGATCTGGTAGCAGACCGAACGCATTTCCGACTTGAGCCATATGCCTGCGCGGGTGGAACGGTCCGCCAATGGCAGCCGGCGATAAACGCCGAGCATCAGGGCGATGGCGTGCTCCGCGACGGGACCGGCGTTGGCTCCGCTGGTAATGGCGACGGCAATCCCTCTGCGCCGTGCCGCATCCAGGTCGATTTTCTCGTAGCCGATGCCCCATTTGTGGATCATCCGCAGCCTGGGCGCCTGGTCGATCATCCCCGCCGTAACGGGTTGCCAGCCGGCAAGGATGAAATCCGCATCCCGCGCCAGCGCCGCCTGTGCAGCGGCATCGCCGCTGCCGGCGAACCGGATTTCGAACCCCGCGGGCGCCGCCGCGGCGATCGCGCTTTGCACGGGCGCGGCCATGACATCCAGGAACGCCACGATGTACATACCCTCAGGCCTCCGTATGCCGGGCTCGATGATCGGTCAGAAGTCGTAGAGCCGCGCCGGGTTGTCCACCAGCAGCTTGCGCACGCGGTCGTCTGTTCCTGCCCATTGCATGCAGCGCAACAGCGCCTGGGCGTTGTCCTCTGGCCGGAACGGCGTGACGGCGTCGACCGCCAGCGGTGCGCCGGCCGCGGAACCGGGATGCGGCCAGTCGGTGCCCCACAGCACGCGGTCGGGATTTGCATCGATCAGCGCGCGCGCGATGGGCGCGGCATCGGCGTAGCCCGGCGAGCCGGAAATCCGATAGGGCGCGGATAGCTTGACATAGACGCGGCCGGTCGCAAGTGCCGACGACAAGGCGCCAAAGCCTTCCTGCGCAACGCCGGCGGCGCCTTGGGCGCGTCCGAAGTGGTCGATGACCAGTGTCACCGGCAGCTCCGCCAATGCACTGCCCAACGACGATATCGTCGCCAGGTTCGTATACGTCTGCACGTGCCAGCCCAGCGGCGCGACACGCCGGGCCGCATGCAGCAGTTTGGCGTGCGCCACGCCGGGGTCGTGCTGTCCGGCGGTTTCCAGGTTCACGCGTACGCCGCGCACGCCTGCACGGTGCATGTCGGCCAGCGCTTCATCGGAAGTGCCGTCATCGATCACCGCAACGCCGCGGCCGCGCCCATTCAGCTGCGCCAGCGCATCCAGCAGGCAGCGGTTATCGCTGCCGTAGGGGCTGGGCTGCACGATAACGGTGCGCTCGATGCCAAGCTCGCGGTGCATGGCGACCAGCGCATCCAGTGGCGCATCGCCCGGCGTATAGGTGCGCGCCGGATCGAAACGGTATTCCGACGCGGGGCCGAATACATGTACATGGCAGTCGCAAGCGCCCGCGGGCGGCCTGGCGGAAACATTCGTCATGAAGCATTCTCCTGTGGCAGCCCGGGGTCAGCTTTTATAGGAGGGATAGCCGCCCGGCTCGGCATCGAGCAGGCGCAGCATGGCATGCCATTCCAGCTCGCCGTACGGACGTCGGGTTCCGGGCTGATACAGATGCGCCGACCGCTGCAGGATCTCCTCGCTGGGCAGCCTGACCTGTTCCATACCGCCCGACATGGCGTCTACCTGCGTCCGGCACGCCATCTCCAACTGATACATCAGGTTGAAGGCCTGAGGCACGGAAGCGCCGCAGACCAGCAAGCCATGGTTGCGCAGGATCATGGTGTTGTGCGGACCCAGGTCGGCCACCAGGCGTTCCTGCTCGGCGAGGTCGACCGCCGGCCCTTCGAATTCGTGGTAGCCGATGTGGCCATGAAAGCGCGAGGCCGTCTGCGTGATGGGCAACAGTCCGTCGCGCATCGCCGAAACCGCCATGCCGGCGCGCGTGTGCGTATGGATGACGCAGTGAACGTCCGGACGGGCACGGTGTATGCACCCGTGGATCACATAGCCCGACTTGTTGATGCCGTAGTCGGTGTCCGGCTTGCGGCAGATATTGCCGTCATAGTCGATCTCGACCAGGCTCGACGCGGTGATCTCCTTGTACAACAGGCCGTACAGATTGATCAGCAAACGGCCCTGCTTGCCCGGTATCTGCGCGGTAACGTGGTTGTAGATCATGTCGGTCATGCCATAGCGCTCCAACAGCCTGTAGCACGCCGCAAGGTCTGTCCGGCTCTTCCATTCCGCCTCATCGACGACACCTTCCAGACTCGGAAAGTCGGTGCTGTATCGCATATTCACCTGATGCTCCTGTTCCGCCACGGGATCAGCCATGGCTGAGATGGCCTGCTCGCGTAGCGAAGGCGAATCTGTTTCGCGCGCGCAGGCCGATGACTGACGGGCTACTGCGCCCGGATATCCTGTTCCTTGATAATGCGGCCCCACTTGGCGCTTTCGGCACGGATAAGTTCGCCGAACGCCTGTGGCGTGTCGCCGGCCGGGTCCGCGCCCATCTTCGCCAGTGCCTGCTCGACCTCCGGCTGGGCCAGCACTTTGCGTACGTCGGCGTTCAGTTTCCGGATACGGTCCGCGGGCACGCCGGCGGGCGCGACCAGGCCGAACCAGTTGGTGAATTCATAGCCCGGCACGCCGGCCTCGGCCAGCGTGGGAACGTCCGGAAGCAGGCTGGAGCGCTTGGCGCCCAGCACACCCAGGGCCCGCAACTTGCCGCCCTGAATGTAGGGCAAGGATTGCACCAGACTATCGAAGGTGACCGGCACCTGCCCGCCTATCAAATCCGTGAAACTGGGCGCGCTGCCCTTATAGGGGATGTGCGTGAGCTTGACGCCGGCCATCTCGTTGAAGAGCTCGCCGGCAAGATGCGGCGCGCCGCCCACCCCCGATGAAGAAAAGTTGATCTGCCCCGGCTGGCGCTTGGCCATGTCGATCAAGTCCTGCACCGACTTCGCCGGGAAGGCTGCGTTGGCAACCAATACGAAATTGACGTCGACCACGTTGGAAATGGGCGCCAGATCCTTCATGGGATCCACGTTCATCTTGTACAGATGCGGATTGATCGACAAGTTGCCCAGCGTCGCCATGAAAATGGTGTAGCCGTCGGGCGCGGATCGCGCCGCGATCTCGGTGCCTATCACGCCACCGGCACCGCCGCGGTTGTCGACGATCACCTGTTGCCCCCACAGGGCAGTCAGCCGTTCCGCGATGACGCGCGCCACGATGTCGGTACCGCCGCCGGCGGGAAACGCCACGATCATTCGTACAGGTTTGTCGGGAAACGTTGCGGCACACGCGTTTCCCATCATGAGGCCGGCTGCTGTCATGGCCAGGCCCGCGCGGCTGAAAATTCGAAAGGCCCTGCGCCGCGCCGCGTTCATCGCGCGGTCCCGGTGCTTGGCGTCTGCGTGGCGAGATAGGCCTTGGCCGTATCTTCGTCCAGCAGCGGGAACACCTCGAAGTGCGCCGGAATGATATCCGACCACTCGTTCATCAGGCGGTGCAGCGTCTCGTTGGAATCGACGTCGAACAGGGCGACGGCGCCACGGCCGACACGCGCATGCACGGAACGGGACAGGCCGGACTCAAGAAGAGGACGCATCCAGTCCCAGTAACGGCTACGCGAATCGATCAGGGTCGTCGGGCGCTCGGGGCGGGGGGTGCTGATGACCAGAAATAGCATGGTGTCTCCTACCATCGTCGTCGGATATTTGTTGTCCGGGGATGGTAGCGACACGTCGCCGGTTTTCACAGCGACGATATTTCATGCAAGCATTACATCCGCTAATGAGCGCGGCCGGCGCCAGGGCGGGCTGGCGTAGCCCGCCCCACGATGAATCGAGCAAAGTTTGATCGAGATCAGGGCCGCCGCCTGACCGCCCGATAGAATTTTCCGCGAAGGCACCGGATCGGGCCGGTGCGGGAAATACGGGTAAGCCATGGACGCATCTCAGCGGACGGGAAGGGTTATATCGGTGCGCGGCGCCGTCGTGGATGTCGGCTTCCACGGCGCGGCGCTTCCGCCGATAAACGCGGCCCTGGCCGTTCAATGGGACCGGCCGGAACCGCTATTGCTCGAAGTCCATAGCCACGTCGATCCGGAGACCGTCCGCGGCATCGCTCTGCAGGCGACCGCCGGGCTGGCGCGCGGTACGACGGTGCGCGCGCTGGGTACGCCCATCACGGTACCGGTCGGAGATGCAGTGCTGGGTCGCCTGCTCGATGTCGTCGGCACGCTGCGCGATCGCGGGCCGGACCTGCCGCCCGACACGCCGAGGCGACCGATCCATAACCCCCCCCCGGCGCTCGAAAGCGCAACCGCGACCAGCACGCTTTTCGAAACCGGCATCAAAGTCATCGACCTGCTCGCGCCTCTCGCGCGCGGCGGCAAGGCCGCCATGTTCGGCGGCGCCGGCGTCGGCAAGACCGTGCTGGTCATGGAGCTTATCCATGCCATGGTCGAGAAATACCAGGGGATATCGGTCTTTGCCGGCGTCGGCGAGCGCTCCAGGGAAGGCCATGAGCTTCTGGCGGACATGCAGGGTTCCGGCGTCCTCTCGCGTACGGTGCTGGTATACGGGCAAATGAACGAACCCCCGGGCGCACGCTGGCGCGTGCCGCTTACCGCGCTGACGATCGCGGAGTTCTTCCGCGACCGGAAGCACCAGAACGTCCTCCTGCTGATGGACAATGTCTTCCGTTTCGTCCAGGCGGGCAGCGAGCTTTCCAGCCTTCTGGGGCGCCTGCCCTCGCGGGTCGGCTATCAGCCTACACTGGCCACCGAGGTAGCTTCGCTACAGGAACGGATCGCTTCCATAGCGGGGACCGCGGTTACCGCCATACAGGCCGTCTACGTCCCCGCGGACGACTTCACCGATCCCGCCGTCACCGCGATATCGAGCCATACCGACAGCATGATCATGCTGTCCCGGGCGCTCGCCGCCGAGGGTTTCTACCCCGCCATAGACCCGCTGGTTTCGTCGTCCGTGCTTCTCGACCCCCTTATCGTCGGCGAGGAACACTACCGTATCGCGGAGCGCGCACGCGAGGCGATCGCCCGATTCAAGGACTTGCAGGACATCATCGCGCTGCTCGGCGTGGAAGAACTGGGCGCGGACGACCGGCTGCTGGTGAAGCGGGCCCGCCGCCTCCAGCGCTTTCTCAGCCAACCTTTCGCGGTGACGGAAGCCTTTACCGGCCAACCCGGCCGTAGCGTCACCCGCGCCGATACGCTCGCCGGATGCCGTGCCATTCTCGATGGCGAAACCGACGACTGGGCGGAGAGCTCGCTCTACATGGTGGGCACATTGCAGGAGGCCCGGCAAAAAGAGGCGGCCTCCGCGGAAGCGAAGGCGACCTCATGAGGCTGCGTATCGTCACTCCGCTCGAGATCGTCGTCGACGAGGATGGCGTATCGGCCGTGCGCGCGGAGGATGCGACGGGCAACTTCGGCATCCTGCCGCATCACGCCGATTTCCTCACCAGCCTGTCGATTTCGGTCGTCGACTGGAAAAGCAGCGGCGGATCCAGGCGCTACTGCGCGGTTCGCCGAGGCGTTCTTGCCGTTCAAGCCGGCCACGACATTACCATCGCGACCCTGGAGGCGGTACCCGGCGACGATCTTGCGACCCTGGACGAGACGGTGCTCGCCCGCTTCCGGTCCGACGTCGAGATGGAACGCACGGTGCACGTCGAAAGCACCCGGCTCCATCTTGCCGCCATTCGACAGATCATGCGCCATCTGCGGCCCGGCGCCGGGAACGGCGACAGGATGCTTTCATGACCGCCCACGGCATGGGGCCGACACCCGAACCCGGCGGGGAGCGCGACGAACAGGACCCGCTCGTCGATGAGATCCGCATCAGGGGAAAGCGCCATCGACGCTGGCTGCGCGAGGGCGACCCCTCCGTCGCCCGCCGGCTCGCGCAAGTCGGTGTACTCGGCTGGATGGTCGTGACGCCCACGCTGCTGGGGATGTTCGCCGGCCGCTGGCTGGACGAGAAATTCGGTTCCGACCTGTTCTGGACGGCGCCTCTTCTGATGCTTGGCCTCGCAATCGGCTGCTGGTCCGCATGGAAATGGATACAACGCGCATGACACCGTTTCCGGACAGCTTCCCGATCGACGGCGTCCGATTGCTCGCGTCCGGAGCGTGGCTCGGGACCGGCATTGCATTGGGCCTGCTGCATTTCGGCGGGCTGCGCCGGACGGTGTCCAAGCTGGCCCGCGGAGGCAGCGCGTTCGCCGCGATCTGCTGGACGATCGGCCGCTTCGCCCTGCTCGGCGGCGGCTTGTCCCTGGCGGGCCGCCAGGGCGTACTTCCCTTGCTATGCATGGCGGGCGGCGTGCTGGCCGGGCGCATCATCGCCACCCGGGAACCGAAGGAGAACCCCACGTGAACTCGCCGCTGGGCAGCAGCCCGCTTTTTCACCTGGGCCCGATCCCCATCGCTTCCGCCGTCGTGGTGACATGGGCGATCATGGCCTTGCTGGTGCTGGGCGCCGTGGCGGCCACGCGACGACTCGCGCTCGTGCCATCGACATTGCAGTCCTGCCTGGAGTTGATCGTGCAGACGGTCGACAGCCAGATCCTGGACACCATGCGTGCCCAACCCGCGCCCTACCGGGCGTTCATCGGCACGCTGTTCGTCTATATCTTCGCCGCCAATTGGTCCTCGCTGGTGCCGGGCGTCACCCCGCCGACGGCGCATATCGAGACCGATGCGGCGCTGGCCCTGCTCGTCTTCCTCGCGGTGATCTGGTTCGGCGTCCGCGCGGGCGGGGTCGGCGGCTATCTGGCGACCTTCGCCTCGCCCAATCCGATCATGATTCCCCTCAATTTCATCGAAAGTCTGACGCGGACATTCTCCCTGGTCGTGCGGCTGTTCGGCAACGTAATGAGCGGGGTCTTTGTCATCGGGATCATATTGAGCCTGGCCGGACTGCTGGTTCCGATCCCACTGATGGCGCTCGATCTGCTGACGGGCGCCGTGCAGGCCTACATCTTCGCGGTGCTGGCCATGGTCTTTATCGCCGGCGCCATCGAAGAAAGCCGGCCCGCAACCGAATCCGCCCATAAGGAGAATGCGCAATGAACTGGTTATCCATGGTCAGCATCGTTTCGGCCGCCGTGGCGGTATGTTTCGGGGCCATCGGGCCCGCTCTCGCGGAAGGACGCGCCGTGGCGGCCGCCATGGACGCGATCGCGCGGCAGCCCGAATCCGCCAATACCATCTCCCGGACGCTCTTCGTCGGCCTGGCCATGATCGAAACGATGGCGATCTACTGCCTCGTCATCGCCCTGCTGCTGCTGTTCGCCAACCCATTGCTGAAGTAGACCGATGGCCATCGATTGGTGGACGCTTGGCATCCAGGCCGTCAACGTCCTTATCCTGATCTGGCTGCTGGGACATTTTTTCTGGCGTCCGGTCGCGGCCATGGTCGAGCGGCGGCGCAAGGCTGCGCAGCAACTGCTGGCCGATGCGCAAGCGTGTCGCGACCAGGCAACCGCCGCGCTCGCCGAGATCGAACGGACCCGCCAGGGCTTCGCCCAGGAGCGGGACGGAATCATCGCCGGCGCGCGGGAGGCCGCCGAAAAGGCGCGGGCCGGCATCCTCGCCGCGGCTGCCAGCCAGGCCGCCGCGATCGAGGCGTCCGCCAGGACGGCAATCGAGAAGGAACGCCATTCCGCCGACAAGGCATGGGCCGAGCGCGCCAATCGACTGGCGGTACAGATCGCCGGCCGGCTTGCCGCACGCCTGGCGGGCAGTGCCGTCGATGCCGTCTTCCTGGATTGGCTCCTGCAGGAAATCGGCAGGCTTGCACCCTCCGCCCGGGACACGATCCGCACCAACGGCGCCGCTTTCGAGGCGGTCAGCGGCACACCGATCGAACCGGCCGATCAAGAGCGCTACCGTCACCTGATCGGCGAGGCACTCGGATTCCAGCCCCCGATCACGTTCAAGGTAGACCCCACCCTCATCGCCGGGCTTGAACTGCACGGGGCGCACCTGAGCATCACCAACAGCTGGCGCGCCGACCTTGCCAACATCCTCGCGGATCTCGACCATGACGTCTGAACTCGTCCAACCGGCGGATCGACCGGCCGGCGACTGGCTCGACCGCGGGCAGTCCCGGCTGGACAACTTGACCCTCGGACCGAGGACAGAGCAGATCGGCCGGGTAGAGGAAATCGGGGATGGCGTTGCCCTGGTGTCCGGCTTGCCGGACGCACGGCTGGACGAACTGCTGCGTTTCGAACGAGGGCAGTTCGGATTCGCGCAAGTGCTCGACCGCGACCGGATAGGCTGTGTCCTGCTCGATGACGCAAGCGCGGTGGAGGCGGGCGATGCCGTCCGAGGCACGGGCGATGTCGTGCGCACGCCGGTAGGGCCAGCCCTGCTCGGCCGCGTTATCGACCCGCTGGGCCGCCCGCTCGATGGCGCGGGTCCGGTCGTCGCTGAAGCGCGGGAGCCGATCGAACGCCCGGCGCCCGCCATCATCGACCGCGATCCCGTCACCCAGCCCGTCCAGACCGGCCTCGTCGTGATCGACGCGCTGTTCGCCCTTGGCCGGGGACAACGTGAACTGATCATCGGAGACCGCGCCATCGGCAAGACGTCGATCGCGATCGATACGATCATCAACCAAAAAAACAGCGACATGATCTGCATCTATGTCGCGGTGGGCCAGAAGACGTCGAGCGTGCGGCGTGCCATTGACGCCATCAAAGACTTCGGGGCGCCCGAACGCTGCATTGTCGTCGTCGCCGGCGCGTCGGCTTCCGCGGGTTTGCAATGGATCGCGCCCTTCGCCGCATTCACGATCGCCGAGTATTTTCGCGACCGTGGGCAGCACGCGCTCATCGTGATAGACGATCTGAGCAAACATGCCGCCAGCCACCGCGAACTCGCGCTGCTGACGCGCCAGGCTCCAGGCCGGGAAGCCTACCCCGGCGACGTCTTCTACGTTCACGCACGGCTGCTGGAGCGGGCCGCGCGGCTATCGAAGGAGAACGGCGGCGGGTCCCTCACCGCGCTTCCTATCGCCGAAACCGACGCCGGCAATCTCAGCGCCTATATTCCGACCAACCTGATCTCGATCACCGACGGACAGATCGTCCTCGACGCACGCCTTTTTCATGAGGGGCAGAAACCGGCCGTGGATGTCGGTACAAGCGTAAGCCGGGTTGGAGGCAAGACGCAGGCACCCGTGCTGCGCAACGCCGCGGAGACCCTGCGCCTGGACTACGCGCAATTCCTGGAACTCGAGACCTTCACGCGATTCGGCGGGATGCCGGATACGCGCGTGCGCGAACAGCTCACCCGTGGCGCGCGGATACGGGCAATACTGGAGCAGTCGCAACATTCTCCCCTGCGACTCGCGGACGAGGTGGGGCTGGTACTCGCCGTCCAGGCCGGCCTGCTGGATGCGCTCGAGTTATCGTCCGTGGCCGCGTTTCGCCGCGACCTCGGCTCAATGCTCGATCGTGAAGTCCCGGACCTCGTCCGCCAGATCCAGGCATCGGGAGAACTGGACGATATCGGCAAGCAGGCGCTGATCGAGTCCTTGCGCCGGTATGCGGCCTCACTGGCGCCGCCGGCGTCCTCCGTGACGGCGGGACGAGCATGACGGAACGACTTGCCGACCTCGGGGCGCGTATCGACGGAATCCGCCAACTCGGCGCGGTGGTGGGCGCGATGCGGGGGATCGCCGCCGCTCGCGCCCAACAGGCGCGCAATCAGCTGGCGGCGGTGGACAGCTATGCCGACACCATCGCCCGGGCCATCGGGCGGACACTCGCGCTGGTCCCGGCGGCGCCTCCGGCGACAAACGGACCCGCGCGGCGCGCGCTCGTACTATTCTGCGCGGAACAGGGATTTGCCGGAGCCTTCAGCGAACATGTACTCGATGCCATACCGGACGGATTGCCCCCATCCTGCTTGTTCCTGGTCGGCACGCGCGGTCGCGCGGTCGCTTCGGAAAGGCATATCGTTCCGGGCTGGAGCATAGCGGTTCCATCGCATTCGCCCGGTATTCCAAAACTTGCCGACGGCATCGCCGATGCCCTATATGCCCGCATTTCCAAGGGAGAAATCGACCAGCTCGATACGATCTTCGGCCAATGGGAAAGCGGCCACGGCCTGCGAATCGAACGGCGCCGGCTATTTCCGCTCGACCTGGCGGCGTTTTCCCTTCCGGCCGAGCAGAATGCGCCACTGCTCAACCTGCCGCCCGAAGCGCTATTGGTCGAGTTCACCTCGGCCTACCTGCGCGCGCAACTCTGCAACGCCGCCCTGCATGCCTTCGCCGCGGAGAACCAGGCCCGCATGGAAGCGATGGCCTCCGCGCACCGTCACATCGAGCGCCAGCTTGCCGGATTGCGGGCCACGGAGCGCATCCTGCGGCAAGAGGAGATCACCGCCGAAATCATCGAGCTCGCGGCGGGCGATACGGCGAGCCGGGCGGCCCCCTAAAGGGACACTGTCCGAGACCGGACGGCCGCGCGGCCGCGCAGCGCCGCCGTCTGCCTGAGGCATTGCATCAGCTGAGTCGCCACCGGCGTCGGCATCACTTCGCGCAGCGCGATGATGCCGACGCTGGGCAGCTCCAGGTCTACCCGCAGGCGCAGTACCGAAAGCAGGCCCGATTGCTCGAACTCCCGCGCCGCGCTTTGCGCCATGAAGCCGACCGCGCCGCGCCGCCGCACGAAAACCGACACACCCAGGTAGGAAGACGATTCGACGACGTCCTCCGGCGGCTCCACGCCGTGGCGAAGAAACTGCTGTTCCAGCTTGACCCGCAGCGACGCCCATGGCGGCGGCATCACGCAGGGCGTGGCGGCAACCTGCGTCCAATCCGGTTTGCGCCGCCGCGCCAGCGGATGCCCGGGTGCCACCACGGCCACCATGGGCTCGGCGTACAACGCTTCGGTCGTGAGGTCCGGAGAAGCGTAGCCCGGCTCCAGCCGCCCCACGAACAGGTCGATTTCGCCCAGGCGCAGCTTGGGAAGCAGGTGGGTCAGGTCCCCTGTCTCTACCAGCACCGTCGCGCGGGTGGATTGCTGCTTCAGCAGGACCACCGCGTCAGCCAGCAACGGCGACAGCGCCACGCCCATCGCGCCGACTCGCACGCGCCCCACCGCCCCGCTTTCCAGGGCGCCGATCTCGTCGCGCGTGCGTTCGTATTGCGCGAGCACGGATCGCGCGAAACGCACCATCGCCTTGCCGGCCTGTGTCGGCTCGGTGCCGCGCGTGGATCGCAGGAACAGCACTTGGCCCAGCATCGCCTCGATCTCCGTCAGCATGCGCGACACGGCGGGTTGGCTGACGGACAGGAACTCCGACGTCCGGCCCAGGTGCCGGAACTGATCCAGCGCCACCAGCAGCTGCAGGTGGCGCAGCTTGATATTGCTGCGCAAGACACGGTCGAGTTGGGCCATGCGCGAAGTTTACTTAACCAAAATGGTATGTAGCAATGACGATATTCGAATGGAATGTTATGTAGTGGCTGACCCACAATGCGAGGCAAGTCCGGGCGGCAGACCCGGGCGGAAACCGAAAGCGAGGAGACCATGAAAAAACAGCCTGCCATCCAACCACTGCGCCGGGCATTGCTGCTGGGCGGCGCCGCCGCCGTGGGCACCGCCCTGCTGCCCCGAGGTGCCCGGGCGGCCGGCTTTCCCAACCGGCCCATTACCTTTATCTGTCCATGGGCGGTGGGCGGGACGGCCGACCAATCCATGCGTGTGCTGTGCCAGGCGGCCGGCAAGGTGCTGGACCAGACCATCGTGGTGGAAAACCGCGCGGGCGCATCCGGGATGATCGGCGCGAAGGCGCTCGCCAGCGCGAAGCCGGACGGCTACACCATCGGGCAGATTCCGATTTCCGTGACGCGCTTCTCGCAGCTGGGCATGCTGGCGGCGGACCCGCGCACCGATTTCACCTACATTGCCCGGACGTCGGGACAGACCTTCGGCATCGTGGTCAAGTCGGACTCGCGCTTCAAGACGCTGGCGGATATGGTGCAGTACGCGAAAAGCCATCCCGGCGTCGTGACCTACGGCCATGCCGGCGTGGGCGGGGCGACGCACGTCGGCATGGAGCAGTTCGCCATGGCCGCCGGCATCCGACTCAATGCCATCGCCTACAAGGGCGGGGCGCCCGCCCTGCAGGATCTCCTGGGCGGACAGATCGATATGCTGGCCGACTCCAGCTCCTGGGCGCCGCAGGTCGAATCCGGCCATCTGCGCCTGCTTGCGACGTGGGGCGCGCAGCGTACGCCGCGCTTCAGCGGCAGCCCCACGCTGAAGGACCTGGGCTACGACCTCGTCGTCGACGCGCCCAATGGCATCGGCGCGCCCAAGGGCCTGGATCCCGCCGTCGAACAGGTGTTGCGCGATGCCTTCCGCAAGGCGGTCGCCAGCAGCGAGTTCAAGCAGGTCGCCGACAGGCTGGATGCGCCGGTCATGTACCTGGACGGGCCGGACTACCAGCGCTACGTCGTCCAGGTCTATGGCCAGGAAACGCAATTGATCGAACGCCTGCACCTGAAGGCGATGCTGCAACAAGGCTGAACCGTGACGTCTTCCCCGCTTATCCGTCTGCATCCCGCCGACAATGTATTGATCGCGCGCGACAGCCTCACGCTGGGGCAGGCCGTTCCCGGGCACGATCTGCGCATACGGGCGCAGGTACCGGCCGGCCACAAAATCGCGGCACGGCGGATCGCGCGCGGCGAAGCGGTGCGCAAGTACGACGTGATCATCGGCGTGGCCGGCCGCGACATCGAGGCAGGCGATCACGTACATACGCACAACGTCGAATTGGCGGATTTCCAGCGCGACCCGGCCTTCGGCCAGGATGTCGTGCCGGTCGCCTATGTGCCGCCCGCCCGGCAGGCCCGCTTCCTGGGCTACGTCCGCCCGGACGGGCGCGTGGGCACCCGCAATTTCATCGGCATCCTGTCCTCGGTGAACTGTTCGGCGACGGTCATCAAGTCCATCGCCGCCCATTTCAATACGGAACGCCTGGCTGCCTATCCCAATGTCGACGGCGTGGCGGCCTTCGCCCATACCAGCGGCTGCGGCATGTCCTCGCCCAGCGAGCATTTCGACGTGCTGCGGCGCACGCTGGCCGGGTATGCCCGGCATCCCAACCTGGCCGGGGTATTGATCGTGGGGTTGGGCTGCGAGCGCAACCAGGTGGACGCGCTGGTCGATACGCAGGGCCTGGCCAGGGATCCCCGCGTGCGCACCCTGGTCATGCAGGACGCCGGGGGCACGCGCGCCACGATCGCCGCCGGGATTGCCGCCATCCAGGCCATGCTGCCCGCCGCCAACGAATGCCGCCGGACGGAAGTGCCCGCGAGCCACCTGAAGATAGGCCTGGAATGCGGAGGATCGGACGGCTTTTCCGGCATTACCGCCAATCCGGCGCTGGGTGTCGCCATGGACATCCTGGTGCGCCACGGCGGCACCGCCATTCTCTCGGAGACCCCGGAGATCCATGGCGTCGAATACCTCTTGACCCGCCGCGCGGCCAGCCGCGAAGTGGGTGAGAAGCTGCTGGCCCGGCTTGCCTGGTGGGAACGCTACACCGCCGGGCAGAACGCGCAGTTCAACGGCAAGGTGGGCCACGGCAACCAGCAGGGAGGCCTGGCGAACATTTTCGAGAAATCGCTGGGATCGGCGATGAAGGGCGGCAGCACGCCGCTGCAGGCCGTATACGAATATGCCGAACCCATCGACCGGCCGGGCCTGGTCTTCATGGATTCCCCCGGTTACGACCCCGTCGCCGTCACCGGCCAGATCGCCAGCGGCGCGAACCTGATCTGCTTCACCACCGGACGGGGATCGATGTTCGGCTCCAAGCCGGCGCCCACGCTCAAGCTGGCCAGCAACTCGTCCATGTACCGGCGGGTGGAGGAAGACATGGACATCAATTGCGGATGCGTGCTGGACGGCGAGCTCGGCATCGAAGAAATGGGACAACGCATCTTCGAACGCATCCTCCTGGCGGCGTCCGGCGCGCGCACCAAAAGCGAGTTGCTGGGGCTGGGAGACCACGAATTCGTACCCTGGCATCTCGGCGTCGTCAGTTGAAGCCGCGCGTACGCTCCGATTTTTTCATCGTCCATTCCGAGTCGCATCCATGCCTGCCCTGAATCCCTTCAAATCCGCGCTGGCGTCGGCGACGCCGCGCATCGGCCTGTGGCTTTCCATGGCCGATCCCTATCTGGCGGAAGTCGCGGCGACCGCCGGCTTTCACTGGCTGCTCGTCGATGGCGAGCATGCACCGAACGACCTGCGCAGCACGCTGCACGCCCTGCAGGCGGGTGCCGCCTATGCGTCGCATCCCGTCGTGCGGATACCCGATAGCGATCCGGCGCGCATCAAGCGCCTGCTCGACGTCGGCGCGCGCACGCTGCTGGTGCCGATGGTCGACACCGCGGAACAGGCGCGCGCCCTGGTCGCGGCCACGCGCTACCCGCCGCGCGGCATCCGCGGGGTGGGCAGCGCGGTGGGCCGGGCCTCGCAATGGAGCCAGCGCGCCGATTACCTGGCGGTCGCCGACGACGAGATCTGCCTGCTCGTACAGGCGGAAACCACGACCGCCCTGGAGAACCTGCCGGCGCTGTGCGCCACCGAGGGCGTCGATGGAATATTCATCGGACCGGCCGACCTGGCCGCTTCGATGGGACACCGCGGCAACCCCGGACATCCGGACGTCCAGGCGGCCATCGAAGCGGCGATGCGGACGATCGTGGCCTCGGGCAAGGCGGCCGGCACATTGACCTCCGACCCCGCCCTGGCGCGGCGCTATCTGGACCTGGGATGCACCTTCGTCGCCACCGGCGTGGACATCCTGATCTTCGCCAACGCGGCGCGCAAACTCGCGCGCGACTTCGCCTGCTGACGCCGCCGCACAGCGGGCATCCCCAAGGATTCCGATATGACAACGAAGACCTGGCGCATCGCCGTGATTCCCGGCGATGGAATCGGCATGGAAGTCATGCCCGAAGGGCTGCGCGTGCTGGAGGCCGCCTGCCGGCGCTTCGGCATTGCCCTGGAGTATCGCCACATTGCCTGGGCGTCCTGCGAGTATTACGCGGCGCACGGCCAGATGATGCCCGACGATTGGAAGGACCCGCTGCGCGACTGCGACGCCATCCTCTTCGGTGCCGTCGGCTGGCCCGCCACCGTGCCGGACCACATTTCCCTCTGGGGCTCATTGCTGAAGTTCCGCCGCGAGTTCGACCAATACATCAACCTGCGTCCCGCGCGCCTGTTCGAGGGCGTTCCCTGCCCGCTGGCCAATCGCAAGCCGGGCGACATCGACATGATGATCGTCAGGGAAAATACCGAAGGGGAATACTCCGCCGTCGGCGGCACGATGTACGAAGGAACGGACCGCGAAGTGGTCATGCAGCAGGCGGTTTTCTCGCGGCTTGGCACCGATCGCGTGCTGCGCTTCGCCTTCGAGCTGGCCGCGCGCCGGAGTGGGACCCTGACGGCCGCCACCAAGAGCAACGGCATATCCATCAGCATGCCGTGGTGGGACACGCGCGTGGAAGATATGGCGCGGCAATATCCTTCCGTGCGCTGGGACAAGCAGCATATCGATATTCTCTGCGCGCGCTTCGTCCTGAATCCAGACCGCTTCGATGTCGTGGTCGCCTCCAATCTGTTTGGCGATATTCTTTCCGACCTGGGACCGGCCTGCACCGGCACCATCGGCATCGCGCCGTCCGGCAACCTGAACCCGGATCGCCGCTTTCCGTCCCTGTTCGAACCGGTGCATGGCTCGGCGCCGGACATCGCCGGACGCGGCATCGCCAACCCCATCGCCATGATCTGGTCGGCCGCGATGATGCTGGATTTCCTCGGCGACGGCCAAGGCGTGATGCGACAGGCGCACGACCTGATCCTGGACGCCATCTCGACGGTGCTCAGGCACGGCCCGCACACCGGGGATCTCGGCGGCAAGGCGGGCACCATCGAAGTGGGCAAGGCCGTGGCCGCGCTGGTCGAATCGGGCGCACGATAATGGAGAGTTCCCGCATGGACAGCAAGGCGACCCACCCGCAAGCCGGGCCCCTCATTCGCCCGCACAACTTCATCGACGACCGCTGGACGCCCGGCCTTGACGGCCGGGGCTTCGCGGTCACCGACCCCGCTACCGGCCTGCTTATCGCCGAGGTGCCCGACAGCGGCCCGCAAGATGCCCGTGCCGCCGTGGACGCGGCCGCGAAGGCGCTGCCGTTGTGGCGCGCGCGGCTGCCGCGGGAACGGGCCGCGCTGCTGCGGCGCTGGCATGCGCTGATCCTCGAGCGGGAGGAAGACCTGGCCACGCTGATTTCCCGCGAACAGGGCAAGCCCCTGGCCGAAGCCCGCGGCGAAGTCGCGTACGGGGCGTCGTATGTGGCCTGGTTCGCCGATGAGGCCAACCGCATCTATGGCGACATCATCCCGGACCAGCAGCGCGGCAAGCGCATGACGGCGATCAAGGAGCCCATCGGGGTCGTGGCCGCGATCACACCCTGGAACTTTCCCCTGGCCATGATCGCGCGCAAGATCGCGCCGGCGCTGGCCGCGGGCTGCACCGTCGTGGCCAAGCCCGCGGAAGACACGCCGCTGACCGCGCTGGCGCTCGCGCTGCTCGGGCAAGAGGCCGGGTTTCCGAATGGCGTGCTGAACATGGTCACCGCATCGCGCGCGCGGGCGGCCGAGACCGTCGATGCCTGGCTGCAGGACGGCCGGGTGCGCAAAATAAGCTTCACCGGATCGACGCCGGTCGGCAAGCACCTGGCGCGGGAATCCGCGGCAACGTTGAAGAAGCTTTCGCTGGAACTCGGCGGCAATGCGCCCTTCCTGGTATTCGAGGATGCGCAGCTGGAAGCCGCCGTCGACGGTGTCATGGCGGCCAAGTTCCGCAATGGCGGCCAGACCTGCGTCTGCCCGAATCGCGTCTATGTGCAATCGACGGTCTACGATCGCTTCGCGGGCCTGCTGCGCGACAGGGTGGCCGCCTTGCGCGTGGGGCCCGGCTCCGATCCCGCCACCCACGTCGGGCCCATGATCAATGCGCGCGCCGTGGGCAAGATCGCCCGCCATGTCGACGATGCGCGCCGGCACGGCGCCACCGTGCTGGTCGGCGGAAAGCGCCTGGAGGCGCTGGGGCCGAACTATTACGCGCCCACGGTATTGGGCGACGCCAATGCCTCGATGGACTTGTGCGCCGAGGAAACCTTCGGCCCCGTCGTGCCGCTATTCCGCTTCGACGAGGAAGCGCACGCCATAACCGCAGCCAACGATACGCCCTTCGGACTGGCCGCGTATTTCTACAGCCAGGACCTGCGGCGCATCGAACGCGTATCGCGCGCCCTGGAATCCGGTATCGTGGGCATCAACGAAGGCGCGCTGGCATCGGAGGCCGCGCCTTTCGGCGGCATCAAGGAATCCGGCTACGGCCGCGAGGGCTCCCGCTACGGACTGGACGACTACCTGTCGATCAAGTACCTGTGCCAGGGCGGGCTGGCGTAGCCCCGCCCCACGGCCTCATTTGAACGCCGCGCCCGGGTCGTCCCCGCCGCCGCCATACACGCCGGTACCGTAGCCGCCCTGCACGTCGATCTTCACCGTTGAAGGATCCACCTTGGACTGGTCGCCCTTATAGTGCATCACGATTGCCGGCACCAGCATCACCGTCGCCACCATGACCAGCTGGATGACGATGAACGGGATCGAGCCCTGGTAGATCTGCCCTGTCGTCACCGGCGCGATGGTGCGCCC
>NZ_JBMQQZ010000078.1:0-23841 GCF_057362025.1 Bordetella sp.
CAGGAACGGCAAGACCAGCCTCCACGCGCTTGATGGCTTCGATGATCTGGCTATCCGTAAATCTCGACTTCTTCATGCAGTAGAACTCCTCAATGAGAAAATTCTACTTCTGACCTCATCGCTTTTGCGGGGGGATTACCGACCTGCGCGCGAACCGTTCTTGTGCGGAGTAATCGATGCCATGGGGAGTGCTGTGCGTAAAAAATGGGGAGCACAGTGTACAAATCATGGCATCCGACGACAAATTCAGGTGGAATGCGGATGCGGTGCTTTCCACTTAGTTCCTTGATTTTCCGCGCCTTTCTAAAACGCGGAAAATTTTGGAAAGCCCTGGTGGTGCCCGAGACCGGAATCGAACCGGTACGGCCGATTAAAGCCGGAGGATTTTAAGTCCTCTGTGTCTACCAATTTCACCACTCGGGCATGCGCCATATCGGTGCAGGAACCGGATTGTACCTGCACCGACCCTGCGGAGCGCCCCTAGACCATGGACCCGGCGCGGGGAGGCCTGCGGGGAGGCGTCGGCGTGGCGGATGCCCGACTGTGGCGACGGCGGTACCAGTGCGGTTCCTCCGCGGCAACGTGTTGGGCGAGGTCTGGGGCGCGCTCCGTTTCCAGGCGTTGAAACAGACCCGTCAGGAACTCGATGAACAGGCGCACCCGGGGCAGCCGGCGCTGGTTGGAGCGATATAGCAGGTTGATCGGGGGCGCTTGCCGCGATTGCCAGTCGGTCAGGACCGGGACCAGCAGGCCGGCCTCCAATGGCTCGCGTATGGAAAGGTCGGTGAAGCGCGCGACGCCTTGGCCGGCGATTACCGCGTCGAGGATGACGTCCCGGTGGCTGCTGATCAGCCAGCCATTGACGGCGACCGCGTCGGTCTGGCCGTCGCGCTCGTGTTCCCAGTAATCGATGACGGTACCTTCGTGGTCGCGAAACAGCAGGCATTGATGCTGCGCCAAATCGGCGAGTGTGGCGGGCATTCCATGCGTTTCCCAGTATCGCGGGGATGCGCAGATCATCAGGCGCGTATCGGCCAGGTGGCGATGCACCATGCCGGGCTGCTTGGGCCAGCCGTACAGGACCAGGACCTCCGCCGCGTTGGCCTCAGGCGCCGTGACGCGGTCGATATTGCGGATATCGATCTGGATGTCCGGATAGCGCGCGTGGAATGCAGGCAGCGCGGGCAGGATGGAATGCTGCGAAAGAATCGGGGATGTGCCCAGTACCAGCGAGCCGCGCGGGCGCATCGCGCCGCTGCGCAAGGCTTCGTCAGCCGCGTCCATCTGTTCCAGCAGCGGCCGGCAGGCCGCCAGGTAATTGACGCCGTCGGAGGTCAGCGTCAGCCCCTGCACGGTGCGGTCGAAAAGGGCGACGCCCAGCCTTTGCTCCAGGGCGCCCACCAGCCTGGCCACGGCGGGCACGCTGACATTCAGGGCGCGCGCGGCGCCGGTAAAGCTGCGTTCGTTCGCCGCGGCAATGAAGTATTCCAACGCACGCAGCTTGTCCACCGGGCCCGCCCCTATTTATGGTGAGGAGACTGCATTAACAAAAGGTTAAAGCGGATTTTAGCAACGTGAGAATTCCTGACAGCAAGGGACCTCCCTAAGATTTCGCCATGGAAATCGACGGAGGAAGGCTGTGATAACCATAGGGAGCGATATCGGGGGCACTTTCACGGATTTCGTGGAAGTGAACGAAACCAGCGGCGCGGTGCGGGTCTACAAGACCTTGACCACGCCCGACGATCCGTCGCGCGCCATCGAGCAGGGGGTGGCTGCGCTGGCGGAGCAGCGCGAGCCGGATGCGGGTGCGGTGGACGTCATGGTGCACGGCACCACGCTGGTGATCAATGCGGTGATCGAGCGCAAGGGCGCCCGGACCGGTCTGATCACGACCCGCGGTTTCCGGGACGTGCTGGAGATCGGCCGCGAGAAGCGCTTCGATGCTTACGACCTGCAGATCGAGTATCCCTTGCCGCTGGTGCCCCGGTATCTGCGCACGGAGGTCGACGAACGGCTGCATGCGACGGGCGCCGTCCTGTCCCCGCTGGACGAATCCAGCGTGCGCAAGGCGGTGCAAAAACTGAAGGACGAGGGCTGCGAGTCGATCGCCGTTTGCCTCCTGCATGCCTATCGCGATCCTTCGCACGAACGCCGTGTGGGCGAGATCGTGCGGGAAATGATGCCGGGCTGTCCCGTCAGCCTGTCCAGCGACGTGCTGCCCGAAATGAAGGAGTACGAACGCACGACCACGACCGTGGTCAACGCCTACGCCAAACCGGTGGCGTCGCGCTACCTGTCGCGCCTGCAGCAGCGTTTGCGCGAAGAGGGCTTCCAGGGCGAAATGTTGATGATGATGTCCAGCGGGGGCATCAATTCGGTGGATTTCGCGCGCGAGTTCCCGGTGCAGGTTATCGAATCCGGCCCCGCCGCCGGCACGCTGGGAGCGGCCCATTTTGCCCGGCTTGCGGACCTGGACAAGGTGCTGGCCTTCGATATGGGCGGCACCACAGCCAAGCTGGCGCTGGTGGAGAACGGCCAGGCGACGCTGACCAATGATTTCGAGGTGGCGCATGTGCACCGGTTCAAGCCGGGTAGCGGTATACCGGTACGCATCTCGGTGGTGGATCTTATCGAGATCGGCGCGGGGGGAGGCAGCATCGCCCGGCGCACTCCGGTGGGCACCCTGCAGGTGGGACCCCAGAGCGCGTCGGCGGTGCCCGGGCCGGCGTGCTACGGCCAGGGCGGTACGGATCCGACGGTTTCGGATGCCGACCTGGTGCTGGGCTATCTGGATCCGGAACACTTCCTGGGTGGACGCATGGCGCTGGACAAGCCCGCCGCGGAGCGGGCCATCGACGCGACGCTGGCGGCGCCGCTGGGCATTTCCGTGGAGGATGCGGCATTCGGGGTGCACGCCATCGTCAACGAGAACATGGCCTCCGCGGCCAAGGCCTATGTCAGCGAGAAGGGCGAGAATCCGAAATCCTGCGCCCTGGTGGCCTTCGGCGGCGCGGGGCCGGTGCACGCCTGCGACCTGGCTGCTCGCCTGGGGATCCGTACCGTGTTGATTCCCCCCCGCGCCGGCGTGGCGGGGGCCTTCGGAATGATCGTGGCGCCGGTGATGTACGCGGCCGTGCGTTCGCGCCGGATGCTGCTCAAGGACCTGTCGGCGCAAATACTGGATGCGGTATGTGCGGAGATGTTCGAGGAATGCCGCGAACGGCTTCCCAGTACCGTCGACCCGGCGCGGATCGTCTACGAGTACAGCATCGATATGCGGTATCTGGGCCAGGGCTACGACGTGACGGCGACCTTCGCCCGGGAAGGCAGCCACGAGGCGGCGCTGGCGGCCATCCGGGCCTCGTTCGAGAACACCTATCGGCGGCTCTATGGTCGTGTTTTCGACGGCCTGCCGCTGGAAATCATGAACTTCCGCGTGACGGCCAGCGCCGAGCGCCGTGTCGCGTCGGCGACCGGTGCGGTCCGGGCCGTGGAGGGCGATGGGGAGATAGGCACCCGGCGAGCCTTCTGCACCCGCACCCGCAAGTGGATGGAATTTTCGGTGCACCGGCGGGCAGACATCGCGCCAGGGCGGCCGTTTCCCGGCCCGGCGATCGTGGAAGAAAACGAATCGACCACCGTGGTGCCCAGCGGCGCCCGTATCCAGGTGGACCCGCACGGCAGCCTGATCGTGGAACTTGCACACCAAGGGGAAGGAAAATGACCACGCAAAACCGCATTGATCCCGTCACCCTGGAGATGCTCTGGCGCCGCCTGATTTCCATCGTTGGCGAACTGGGCTCTACCTTGCGCCGCACCTCGTTCTCGACCGTGGTGCGCGATATCGGCGATTTCGGCTGCGCCGTCTTCGACGCCGAGGCGCGCCTGCTGGCGCAGACGCCGGCCAGTACGCCAGGCCTGTGCGGGCCGCTGGGCACGATGCTGCGCAACATCCTTGACCATTACCCCAAAGGCAGTTTCCAGGAGGGCGATGTCTTCATCGGCAACGATCCGTGGGCGGGCAGCGGCCATCACAACGACATCACGATCATGGTGCCGGTTTTCTTCGATGGCCGGCATATCGCCTACGTGGTGACGTGCTGCCATCACGTGGATATCGGCGGGCGCCGCGCCACCACGGAAAGCCGCGACAACTACGAAGAAGGCTTGCGCATCCCCATGCTCAAGTATTACCGCGAAGGCGTCCTGAATGCCGACGTGCAGGCCTTCATCGCCGCCAACGTGCGCTCGCACGAAACCGTGCTGGGAGACCTGCAGGCGCAGGTCTCTGCCTGCCACGTGGGCGGCGAGCGTTTGCGCGACGTGTGCGCCGAGATGAACTGGCCGGACTTGCAGGGGCTGTCCGACGAAATCGTCGAGCGCAGCGAGACCGTTACCCGCGAGGAGATTCGGCGGCTCAAGCCGGGCGTCTATCGCCATGAGGCCAAGATCGATATCGTGGGCGGCGAAATCGTGACCATCCACACGGCCGTCACCATTGCGGACGGCCGCATCGTCGTGGATTTTTCGGGATCCTCCGCGCAGGTCAAGCCGGCCATCAATTGCACGCTTGCCTATACCTCGGCATACACGTACTTCGGTGTGTTGTGCATGCTGAACCTGCCGGTCTCCATCAACGAGGGTACCTTGCGGCCGATCACCATCGTGGCGGAAGAGGGCAGTGTGCTCAACTGCACCTTCCCGGCGCCGGTTTTCGGGCGGACCGCCATCGGGACCTTCCTGCCCGACCTGGTGTACCAGGCTGTCGCGCCTGGCGCGTCCGACCGTATTTGCGCGGGCGCGGGGGCGACGCCGATGTGGGGCCAGTACATGTTCGGCAAGCGCCGCGACGGCGAGAATTTCGCGCCGTTCAACGTGTCCAGCGGTGGCCTGGGCGCGCGGGCCGCCAAGGATGGCGTTTCCTGCCTTGCCTTTCCCTACAACGTGGGCAATACACCGGCCGAGGTCATCGAAAGCGAGGTGCCGATGATCGTCGAGGAGCGTTCGCTGTGGGAGGATTCCGCCGGTCCCGGGATGTTCCGTGGCGGCTTCGGCCAGAGGTACGTCCTGCGCCTGCTGGACGGGGATGTCGGCCCGGTGGGCGATGTGCTGGCGAGTTTTCGGGGCGGCCGTTTCGTGTATCCGCCGGAAGGTGTGCTGGGCGGCGGCAGCGCGCCCTGCGGCTACCTGTCGATACGCGGCACCCGCGAGGATGCCGGAAGGCAGGTAACGTTGCGTGCCGGCGATCGCATCGTCAGCCACATTCCAGGCGGGGGCGGCTACGGCGACCCGAAGGCGCGCAGCCGGGATAGGGTCGAAGAAGATTTGAAGAACGGGCTGATCACGCCCGAGCATGCGAGGCAGTTCTACGGTTACGCGACATAAGGCGTGGTGGCGCGCAGGCGGGCTCCGATGGAGCCCGCTTTCGTGCCTGGACAAGCAGGCCTGCCGGCCATCAATCGACGTCAAGGGGAGTAGAAGCATGAAAGGATTTACCTGGAAGCGCACTATCTCGATCATGGGCACTGCGCTCGCCCTGCATTGCGTGGCGCCCGCATCGGCGGCGTATCCCGATCGTCCCATCAAATTGGTGGTGCCGTGGACCGCCGCGGGCACGGTAGACATGGTGGGTCGCGCGCTGGCCGAAAAACTGTCCGACAAACTGGGCCAGCCGGTGATCGTCGAGAACAAGCCCGGCGCCACGGGACAGATCGGTTCCAGTGCGGTGGCGCGCGCCGAGCCGGATGGCTACACGCTGTTGCTGATGTCCGCCACCGTGCATACGGTCTCGCCCAATCTGAAGCGGAATTTTCCCTTCGATCCGATCGATGGCTTCACGCCCATTTCGGAAGTGGTGTCGTTTCCGTACGTGATGGTTGTGTCCTCGGAAAGCCCTTACAAGTCCGTCGCGGACTTGGTGAAGGCGGCGAAGGAGAAGCCGAACGCGATTTCATACGGGTCGTTCGGGCCGGGCAGCGGGCCGCACCTGATCAGCGAGCTGTTCGCCCTGTCCACGGGCACGAAGTTATTGCATGTGCCCTACAAGGGCGCGGCACCGGCGATCGCCGACGTGATGGGAGGGCAGGTCACGTTCTTCATCGATTCCCTGCCTTCGCCTTTGGGACAGGTCAAGGGCGGCCGCTTGCGCGCGCTGGCGGTAACGACGCTGGAGCGTTCTCCCACCGTGCCGGACGTACCCACCATGTCCGAGACCTTGCCCGGCTTCGAGGCGATCGCGTGGCTGGGCGTGGCCGCGCCGCCCGATACGCCGCGCGACATCGTGATGAAGCTGCATCGCGTCCTGACCGAGATATCGAAGGACGGCGCCTATGGCGACAAGCTGCGTGCCGTGGGCCTGCAGCCGGTCGCCAGCAAGAGCCCGGAGGCCTTCCGCACGTGGCTGCTGGCCCAGAAGCAGTATTGGGGGGATGTGGTCCGCAAGGCGAATATCCCCATGGTCGAATAACCCGGAGACGATCCAGATGAATGACGCACCTTCCACGCAGGAATCGGCTGGCCTGCGCACGCGCCCCTACCGAGCCTATCGGATGTTGATCGCGGGCGAGCAGGTGGATGCCGCGGACGGGCGCACCTTCGAAAGCATCGATCCCTACACGGGGCAGGGCTGGGCAAGCGCGCCCGCCGCCACGGCCGGCGACGTGGATCGGGCGGTGATCGCGGCGCGCCAGGCATTCGAACAAGGCGAATGGGCACGCGCCACACCCGCCTACCGCGCACGATTGCTGCGCAAGCTGGGTCAACTGATCGAGGGGGACGTCCAGGAGCTGGCCAATGTGCAGGTGCTGGAGAACGGCAAGCTTATCCGGGAGGTGCTGGGACAGACGCGCGCGCTGGCTTCGTACTGCTATTACTTCGCCGGCGCCGCGGAATTGATCCATGGCGAAACCATCCCCCTCAGCGTGCCCGACATGCTGAACTTCACGGTGCGCGAGCCCATCGGCGTCATCGCGGCCATCACCCCGTGGAACAGCCCGCTGTCCCTGCTCTTCTGGAAACTGTGCCCAGCCCTGGCCGCCGGCAACACGGTGGTCATCAAGCCATCGGAGATCACGCCGATCTCCACGCTGCTGCTGGCGGAGATGTTCGAGGCGGCAGGCTTCCCCGCGGGTGTGATCAACGTCGTGACCGGCGATGGCGCTGTCGGCGCGGCACTGGCCCGCCACCCGGACGTGGCCAAGATCGCGTTCACCGGCTCTACCGCGGTTGGAAAGAAGATCGCCACGACGGCCGCCGAGCGGCTGGCACGCGTGTCGCTGGAGCTGGGCGGCAAGTCGCCGAATATCATTTTCGAGGATGCCGATCTGGACAGCGCCCTGAACGGCGTGCTCGCCGGTATTTTCGCGGCGACGGGGCAGACCTGCCTGGCCGGCTCGCGCGCCCTGGTACATGCCGATATCCATGATGCTTTCGCCGAACGGCTGATCGCGCGTACCGGTCAGATCAAGGTCGGCGACCCGCTCGATCCCGAAACGGAAATGGGCACGCTGGCCTGCCGCGCGCAATATGACAAGACCCGGCACTGGATCGACGTCGCACGGGAAGACGGAGCGACGCTGCTATGCGGCGGCAAGCCGCCGCCCGACCCGTCGCTTGCCAACGGCTTCTTCATCGAGCCGACGATCTTCGGCGGCGTGCGCAACGATATGCGCATCGCCCAGGAAGAGGTGTTCGGCCCGGTGCTTTGCCTGATCCCGTTCAAGGATGAGGAAGAGGCGGTACGGATTGCCAACGATACGCGGTATGGGTTGGCCGCGGGCGTCTGGACGCGCGATGTCAAGCGCGCGCACCGCATGGCGGCCCGCGTGCGCGCGGGCACGGTCTGGATCAATACCTACCGGCGCACCAACTGGGCCACCCCGTTCGGCGGCATGAAGGAAAGCGGCATCGGGCGGGAGAACGGCCTGCACGCCATTTACGAGTTCACCGAAACCAAGAGTGTCTGGATCGATACGGGCGCGGGCATCAAGGACCCCTTCAACCCGCGCGCCTAGCGTCCCGGGGAAATCCGATACAATCCCGCCCGTGGAAGGTTGGCAGAGTGGTTGAATGCACCGGTCTTGTTCAATCGAGCGCCCTTGGGGAAACCCGGGGGATGTAAGGAGTCAAATTCGGCGAAGCCCCTGGAGCCATCCGAGGTAACGCCGAGCGAAGATCGATGCGGGGACGACGGTTCCAACGGCCCTCCCCGGATCCGGTGAATGGGTGCGAACCCACCGCGGATTCAACGCATCGATAACGTGTAGAGACTTGACGGCTCCCACCTAACGCCCTGTTCCATCCCAGGGCCATGGTGAAGGCAAAGTCCAGACCCGCAAACAGGCAAGACCTGGTGGCGAAAGCCATAGGGGTAAGGAAAACCGGCGGGGCTTCACGGCCCTCGTGAGTTCGAATCTCACACCTTCCGCCATCGGCACGGGCCATCGGTTCCGGCACCGGGCCTGCTCCGGCGCGAATACCGATGCAACGGACATCACATCCGCTCCTTGATACCACGGCGGATCAGCCACCAGTTCACGGGATAGGTGGT
Organism: Bordetella sp.; assembly: GCF_057362025.1. NCBI lineage: Bacteria > Pseudomonadati > Pseudomonadota > Betaproteobacteria > Burkholderiales > Alcaligenaceae > Bordetella > Bordetella sp. The sequence goes on from NZ_JBMQQZ010000078.1 coordinate 8,552, forward strand.
GCCGAAGCCGACAATCATTGCGATCTGCATCATGAACCAGTAGCTGGCCTGGGTGGGTTTCAGGTCCGGATACACCGCCGTGCGCAACGCCATCCAGGCGAACATGCCGATTTCGTACGCGACCAGGGATACGGTGTCGATCTTGACGGCGGCCCACAGGCCTTGCGCCACGCCGAGGTGCCGCATCGGCGCGACCGAGAAATACTGGAAGGCGATACCCAATACATAGGCGAACGCGAAGCCGGCGGCGATCTTGCCTCCCAGCTCCGACCCGAATAGGGTCAAGGCGGCAAGGAAAGCGATCCAATCGCCGATGAAGTCGCCCAGCGCGCAGCCGGCACCGCAATGCGAGGCGCCCTTGAATACCGCTTGCCACATCGGCGGCTTTCCGCCGGACCCGCTGTCCGGGTGTGCCCGCCCGAACCAATAGTAGGCGGCGAGTCCCACGGGCCCCCAATAAAGCATGGTCAGCGGCCACACCGCTTCCATCACCTTCATGGGCTGCCGGTGGCCTCGCGCATAGATGTCGATCAGGGTCCAGGCGGCACTGAACAGGCAAAGGCCGATGTAGACGACCGCGATGCGATGCAAGAGAGTGTGCATGATGATCTTATGGCTCCTGGTGTGCGTCCGCGTCTTGTACGGCGAAGCAGGCATGGACCAGCGCGACATGGGATAGCGCCTGGGGGAAATTTCCCCACATGCGCCCCGCGGCGGGGTCGTATTGTTCGGCCAGCAGGCCCAGATCGTTGCGCAAAGCCAGCACGCGTTCGAGGAGCTCGCGCGCTTCTCGGCGTCGTCCCTGCATCGCGCGTACCTGCACCAGCCAGAGGCTACAGGCGATAAAGGCGTTGTCCTTGCCCGGCTGGCCATCCCGCAGGCTGGACGGACGGTAGCGATACAGCAGGCCGTCATGGATGAGATCGCTTTCGATGGCGCCGATGGTGTTGGCGACGCGCGCATCGTCCGCCGGCAGGAAGCCGGTCAGGGGAATCATCAGCAGGCTGGCGTCCAATTCCTCGCCGCCGTAGCTCGACGTGAACCGTTCGCGTCGTGGATCCATGGCGCGCTCCAGCACGTCGCGGCGAATGCGCGCGGCCAGCGCTTCCCAATCCTGCAACGGCGCGTCGTTGCCATATTCGCGCGCCGAGCGCATCGCGCGATCCACCGCGGCCCAGAGCATGACCTTGGATGTGGTGAAGTGGCGACGCTCCCCACGGATCTCCCAGAAGCCATTGTCCGGCTCGTGCCAGATCCTGGCGATGTGATCGACCAGACGTTTTTCGAGTTCCCATGATTGCGCATCCGGCGGCAGGCCGTGCTCGCGGCTGACGTACAGCGCGTCGAGCACTTCGCCGTAGATATCGAGTTGCAGCTGGTCGGCCGCGCCATTGCCGAAGCGGACGGGCCGGGACCCGGCATATCCGGCCAGCCAGTCGCATTCCCACTCCTTCATGGCGGGTTGGCCGCTGACGTCGTAGAGCACGCGCAGCTGGGCCGGATGATTCGAAATCGCGCCGACCAGCCAGTCGCGCCACGCGGCCGCCTCGTCGCGGTAGCCGCCGCGCACCAGCGCCAGCAAGGTGAAGCTGGCATCGCGCAGCCAGCAATAGCGGTAATCCCAATTCCGGGATCCGCCGGGCGCTTCGGGCAGCGAGCTGGTCGGCGCGGCAGCCAGCCCCCCGCTGCGTATGCTTGCCAGTGTTTTCAGCACCGCCAGCGACTGCTGGATGGCCGGGGCATATGGCCCCTGTACGCGGCTATCCGCATGCCAGGCGCGCCACGACTGGACGGTGTCGCGCAGCTGCGCGCCGACGTCCACCGGCGCCGGCGCGGGAGACCGGGCGGGCCGGCATCCGAGGACGAAATCGCGCTGGGAACCCGCCGCCAGATGGAAAACGCCGCGCACGAAGCCGTCGCCGGTCTCCAGGCCGTCCCCGCCTTCCAGCCAAACCAAATGTTCTTCGCCGAAATGCCACGTGGCGGTTTCGCGCGACGCACCGGCGGCATGCGCGGCGGCCCGGGACAGGCTGGCGGCCGATGAGCCGGCTGCCAGGACGGCGGGGGATCGCCCGTACTCCTGGCGGATGTTCAGCATGAATTCCAGCCGGACTCGACCGCGCGCGCACTGTACCCGGCGCATGAGCAGCGGCGGGTCTCTGTTCCAGGCCATCCAGTCCAGCAGCACGGCTTCGCCCTCGGCGGTGGCGATGCGCGTTTCCAGGACCATGGTGTCGGGCAGATAACGGCGTCCTGTCGCCGTCACCGCCTCTTGCGGCGCAATGCGCCAGCAGCCGTTGGCCTGGTCGCCCAGCAGGGCGGCGAACACGGCATCTCCGCCGAATGTCGGCCAGCACAGCCAGTCGATCGCGCCGTCCCTGGCAACCAGCGCGGCGCTGGCACCGTCGCCCAGCAACGCGTAGTCCTCGATGCGTCCGGCCATGGCGCTCAGCGCTTGGACAGCGCAGCCCAGAGCAGGCCGCCCAGCGCCAGGCCCGCGCCCAGCATGGACGCACGATGGGTGGAGGCCCACAGGGCGGGGCTGCAGTTTTGCGACCGTTCGTCGAACGAGCCATGTGTGGAATGCAGGCGGGGCACCGGTTGCCACAGGTTGGATGCGCGTGGCGGCGGGGCCAGCGGTTGTCGGCGCTGGGCGGCGTAGTTCGTACGGGCCAGATATCTGTCCAGGAGCCCGGGGAAGAACTTATTGGCGACGATGGCCTTGATGGCGGGCATGCCGACATACAGCTCGCGGCGCCGATGGCGCGCGGCCCAGACGATGGCGCGCGCCGCGACTTCCGGCTGGAAAATGGGCGGTACCGGCTGGGGCGCGTAGGGCATGTGGCATTCCGCCCAATCGAACTGCGGCGTGTTCAATGCGGGCATTTGCACCATGGTGACGTGGACGCGGCTGCGATCGTGCATCAGTTCGCTGCGCAGTGAATCCGTGAAGCCGCGCACGCCATGCTTGGCGCCGCAATAGGCCGATTGCAGGGGGATGGCGCGGTACGCGAGGGCGGATCCGACCTGTACGACGGTGCCGTGGTCGCGCGGCCGCATATGGCGCAGGGCCGCCATCGTGCCGTAGACCTGGCCCAGGTAGGTGACTTCGGTTACCCGCGCGTATTCCTCCGGCGTCAGCCTGGAGAGCGGCGAGAATACGGTCAGCATGGCATTGTTGACCCATACGTCCATGGGACCGAGTTCAGTCTCCACCTGTTCCGCGGCGCGGTCCAACGCCTTGGCGTCGGCGACGTCGACGGCGATGGGCAGGGCGCGGACGCCCAGCTCGCGGACCTCCCGCGCGGTCGCTTCGAGCGCCTCGGCGTCGCGGGCCAAAAGCGCAACGTCGGCGCCCTGGCGTGCGAATTCCAAAGCGGCCGCGCGGCCGACACCGGCGCTGGCCCCGGTGATGACGACGGTGTGGATGCTGTGCTTGCGATGCGGCATGGGAAGTCCTCCGGCCGGATGGTTAGAGTCGATTTGGCGGCGCTATAGCTCGCCTCTGGCGGCCAGCGCGGAGATGCGGTCCGCGGTACGGCAGGCGATGGCCTGGATGGTCAGCGATGGGTTCACACCGCCCACTGTCGGAAAGACCGATCCGTCGCAGATCCAGAGATTCGGGATGTCCCAGCTGCGGCAGTCGGCGTTCACCACGCTGTTGTCGGGCCGGTCGCCCATGCGCACGGTCCCGTGCAGGTGCGCCGTATCGTCCGTTTCGTTCCAGATATCCCGCGCGCCGGCCGCGTCCAGGGCCTTGCCCATGAAGTCCAGGGCATGGGCGATCAGGCGCTTGTCGTTGTCGCACCAGGAATACGTCACACGGGCAATGGGCAGGCCGTACTGGTCTTTTTCCTCCGCCAGCGTGACCTGGTTGCGTTCCTGCGGCAGCATTTCGCCGACGATTTTCAGGCCGACCTGGTGGTTGTAGCGCTGCATGGCGCGCGTCAACGCATCGCCCCATAGCCCCCGTCCGTTCAAGGTGGAAGCCCAGGCCACGGGCAGCGGGCCCTGGCTCATGTAGCAGTAGCCGCCGAAGAAGTCCTTGCCTTTGTCGGTGTAGTTCCAGTGTTCGGTCATCGCCAGGGATGGCGGGCCTTTGTAGGCGCGCACTTCATAATCCATGTCGCCCCACACGGCCTGGTTCGACTGCGCCATCAGATATTTGCCCACCAGGCCCGAGCTGTTTGCCAGACCGTGGGGGAAGCGGTCGGTGGCGGAATTCAGCAGCAGGCGCGGTGTTTCGATGGCATAGCCGGCCACGACCACGTTGCGCGCCTTCTGGAATCGCCATTTGCCCTCGCGGAAATACGAGACGCCCGTCGCACGGCCGGCGGGGCTGGTTTCAATCCGGCCCGCCATGGCCAGGTCCCGGATTTCGGCGCCTGCCTTGACGGCGCGCGGGATCCAGGTGACCAGCGCGCTTTGCTTGGCATTGGTGGCGCAGCCGGATACGCAGAAACCCCGGTACACACAGGGATGCGCCTGCCCGCGCGGCGCGGAAAGCGTGGCCAGCGGCGTGGGCGACCAGTCGATGCCCAGGGCGTCGGCCCCGCGGGCCAGGACCAGCGCGGCCTCGTTCAATTGATGCGCGCGATAGGGGTAGCGTGGGCGCCGGGGACCCCATGGATACGTCACAGGGCCGGCAATCTTCAGGGCATTTTCCACTTGCGCGTAGTAGCGCCACATTTCGCGCCAGTCGATCGGCCAATCGGCCCCGTAGCCCAGCAGGCTGCGCGATTTGAACCATTCCGGCCGGAAACGCAGCGAAACCATGGCGAAATGCACCGTGCTGCCACCCACTGCTTTGCCGCTATTGTTGTTGCCCAGCTTCAGCGGGTTATCTCCGTCGCAGATGCGTTCGTCGGTCCAGAACAGCTTGTTCTGGTGCGCTTCATCGGACGCGAACTCTTCCAGTGGCCGCCACCATGCGCCGGCATCCAGGGCCACGACGGTGAAGCCCAGTTCGGACAAACGGCAGGCCAGGGTACCGCCGCCCGCGCCGGTGCCCACGATCAGGAAATCGACTTCGTCGTCGTCGCGGTACTCGCGCATGGGTATCCATGCGCCGGGGCGCATCACGTCCGGCGCCTGGCCTTGCTTTCCTCGCGGGGTATGCAGTGCTTCATCGAACACGCTGGTTCTCCTTGCGTGTGCGTGCTTCATGGCCGGGACGCGTCTCGCGCGGTTCCCAGGGGTCGCGGCGGTCGGAGATCAGGCGCACGTAGCCGCGTGGGTTGGCGGGACCGCCGAAGCCGATCTCGCTCCAGGCATGGGGGTGGGCGTAATACAGGCCGCAAAGGTCGTGCAGCACGCGCTCGGCGAAGAATAGGGCCGACGGCATGCCGCGCCAGGCGGGGTCGCGCAGGTCGCCCAGTTGCGCGCGGTGCAGCAGGGCGTTGCGCGCTTCCGGGGTCAGGCTGGCGAAGGGCAGGGCATGGCGTGCGCGGCTTTCCGCGTCCAGGGCGCAGAGCCCGCGCCGCCATGCCTCGCGCATCGGCGGCAGGCGTGCATCGCGGTAGCCGTCGCCGGGCGTCGAGGCGTGCAGCTTGGCATCGAGCAAGGCGGCGAGCGGGACGTACGTGTGCCCGTCCCGTTGCGGGAGGATGCAGTCGCACAGTGCCCGCAACGCCGGCCATTCAACGGCGCTGAAGAAGCGCGGCTCGCTGGGCGTGGACAGACGTTGCTCGACGACCCCGCGCGTGATGCGGTCCCACGATGGCGTGTCGCGCTTGCGCAGGACATCGTAGCCGGGGTAAAGGGTATCGACGCGTGCGGTCATCGGTCTTTCCTGCGCAGACGCAGCGCCGCCAGACCGGCAAGCGCCAGGGCGGAGAAGCCCGGTGGGGCCGGCAAGGGCGGCCCGGCAAAGACATTCTGGCTCCAGTTGCGCCAGCCGCCCTGGCGCCGCGCGATTCCACGCGCGTGGAAGGCCGCGCCGACGAAACCCAGGGCGGTAGTCAGCCGCAGCCAAAGCTTCGTCCAGGGGCGTTCGCGCGGCGTGGCGACGGCCGCGTTCACCAGCATGGCGGCGGCGATGGGCGGTAAGGTAACGGGCGCGTACATGGCGCGATGCTGGAATGCACCGCGAAAGTGCAGCAGCCCGGCTTCCATGACGGTACCGGCCAGGCCGATGCCGGTCAGCAGCGCCAGCGCGCGGCCTGCCGGCATGCCCGCCATGCGCGGATCGCTGCCGTCGGCATCGCGCAATCTTTCCCCGAACATGCCCAGCGCCCCGGCGGCGAACAGCGCGCCGGGCGCGCCCAGCGGCGCGGCGTGGAATAGATTCTCCCACCGGAAGCCACCGGGACGTTTGCCGACGTTGTATAGATGAAAGGCCGCGCCCGCTGCGCCCGTGGCGCCTGCCGCGACGTAGACGGCGTGTCGCACGGGATGCCGGCGCGCCTTGCCGTCGTTGCCACCATGCAGGCTGGCCAGCAGCGTCAACGCCGACGAAAGCAGCGGCGCGAACATGGCGGGATTCTCGAAGCTGCCGCGGTAATGCTCTATCGCGCTGTCGCTCAGCACGGAAAAGGCCAACAGGCTGGCGCTGTGGTTGCAATCTCGCGCCGCCTCTACGTGGGCGGGAAGTTCTGCCCTCCGGGCGCGCGCGCGGTTGGCGGAGAGCGCCGCGACGGCGAAACCCGCCAGGGTGCACCCCAAGGCGGCCGCGCGGTATCCATTTGCCGGCATTGTTTCCTCCTTCCTACGAGACCGCGTAGCGGCCTGCATCGCGGTGCTTGAACGTCAGTCCGCAGCCCGGCCTGGATACGTCCGGCCTGATCGTGCCGTCGTGAACACGGGGCACGCCGTCGAACAGCATGTCCTCGATGCGCACATGATCGTGAAACCATTCCTGGTGAACCAGCGGCTGCGCCGCGCAGGCGACGTGCAGATGCAACGCCGGCGCGCAATGCGCGGATAGCGGCACCTGCATGGCCTCGCACAGTGCCGCGGTCTTCAAAAAACCGGTGATGCCCCCGCAACGCGAGGCGTCCGCTTGCAGTACGTCCACCGCGTCGGCCTGCAGCAGGCGGCGGAAATCCGCCGCCGTGTAGCCGTACTCGCCGGCGGCGATGTCCATGCCGGCGGGGCCGTGCCGCTTCAGCAGGCGCAAGCCTTCCGTGTCTTCGGATGAGACGGGCTCCTCGAACCAGGCCACGCCATGTTCGGCATAGCGCCGCGCGTAATGCAGCGCCGCCTTGGCATGGAACGCGCCGTTGGCATCCACGAACAGGCCCGCGTCGCCGATGGCGCGGCGGGCCACGCGCAGGCGCTCCAGGTCGCCCTCGGGGTCGCGGCCCACCTTGATCTTGACCCACCGGCAGCCCTGGTCTTTCCACATCCGCAATTGTTCGCGCATCCGGCCGTCGGAATAAGTGGTAAATCCCCCGCTGCCGTAGACCGGCACGCTGTCGCGCACGGCGCCCAGCAGGCGCGCCAGCGGCATATCCAGGATCCGCGCCTTGACGTCCCAGAGGGCGGCGTCGATCGCCGAGATGGCGGTGGACGCGATGCCGGCGCGTCCCAGGTTGCGCACCTCCCGGTACATGCATTGCCACAGACCTTCGATATCCATGGCGTCGCGGCCGATCAGCCGCGAGGCGAGGGTTTGCTGTATCAGGCGCGCCGCCGACGAGTCGGTATAGGTATAGCCAATGCCGGTTTTGCCGCCCGCATCGACTTCCACCACGATGATCGTGGTGGCGTCCCAGGCCAGCGTCCCGTCGGCTTCGGGCTCGTCCGTGGGAATGGTGTACGCGTGGGCGCGCAAGGCATGGATAGGCACCTCGTCCGCAGCAAAGGACGGGTCCGGGATGCCATGGCGGTCATCCAGGGCCGTCATTTGTCCTTGTTCCCGGGCAATACGCTGCCGAGCACCTGCTTGGCGGTATTCAGCAGCACATGACCCTGGTCGGGGTCGCCCTTGATCAGCGTGCTGGCAAATGCCTTGGCCTGGGCCAGCGTAATGTGCGGCGGCAGCGGCGGCACGTTGGGATCGCTTTTGACTTCGATCACCACCGGGCGGTCCGAACCCAGTGCCTGATCCCACGCCGCACCCATCGCCGCGGCGCTGTCGACATAGATGCCGCGCAGGCCGATGGACTCGGCGAACTGGTGGTAGGGCACGGAAGGAATCGTCTGCGACGCCTCGAACTTGGGGTCGCCTTCCATCACGCGCTGTTCCCAGGTCACCTGGTTCAGGTCGGAGTTGTTCAGGACCATGCAGATCCAGCGCGGGTCGCTCCACCGCTTCCAGTACTTGGACACCGTGATCAGTTCGGCCATGTTGTTCATCTGCATGGCGCCATCGCCGACCAGCGCGATGACGGGGCGGTCGGGGTAGGCGAACTTGGCGGCGATGGCGTAGGGGACGGCGGCGCCCATCGAGGCCAGTCCGCCCGATAGCGAACACATCATGCCGCGCTGCACCTTCAGATCGCGCGCGTACCAGTTGGCGACCGAACCGGAGTCGCTGGTAACGATGGCATTGGAAGGAACGCGCGGCGATAGCTCCCAGATCGTCCGTTGCGGATTGACGCCGCCTTCGGCGTCGGCCAGGGCGCGTTCCTCCAGCTTCTTCCACCAGTCGGAGGTCCATCCCTCGATGGACTTGCGCCACGCCGTATCGGTGCGCGGCTGCAGCAGCGGCAGCAATTCGCGCAGGGTGTCCGCGCTGTCGCCGACCAGGTTCACTTCCATGGGGTAGCGCAGGCTTAGCATGTCCGGCTTGATATCGATCTGCACCCCGCGCGCCTGGCCCTCTTTCGGCAGGAACTCCGAGTACGGGAAGCCTGAGCCGATCATCAGCAGCGTGTCGCACTCCGTCATCAGCTTGTAGCTGGGCTCCGTGCCCAGCAGGCCGATGGATCCGGTCACCCACGGCAGATCGTCGGGCAGGGCGGCCTTGCCGAGCAAGGCCTTGGCCACGCCCGCTCCCAGTTTGTCCGCGATCGCGATGACTTCATCGGTGGCGTGCAGGGCGCCTGCGCCCACCAGGATGGCCACTTTCTTGCCGGCATTCAACACCTCGGCCGCGCGGCGCAGGTCTTCCTGCTGCGGCACGACGCGCGGCGCGCTGTAGCCTACGCCCGAATGCACCGTGCCATGTTGGCGCCCGGGCGCTTCGTAAGGCAGGTCCTGCAGGTCGTTGGGCAAAACGAGCGCGGTCACCAGCTTCTGGCCCAGCGCGGTACGCACCGCGCGGTCGACCAGGTGGCGTACCTGAGCAGGCACGCTGGCCTGTTGCACGAAGCCGCCCGCCACATCCTTGAACATCGACACCAGGTCCAGCTCCTGCTGGTAATGGCCGCCCAGCGCCGCGCGCGCCTGCTGCCCCGTGATGGCGAGGACCGGCATATGGTCCATGCGGGCGTCGTACATGCCGGTGATCAGATGCGAGGCGCCGGGGCCGGATGTGGCGATGCATACGCCCAGCTCGCCGGTGAACTTGGCGTGCGCGGATGCCATGAAGGCGGCCATCTCCTCGTGGCGCGCCTGGATGAATTCGATCTTTTCCCTGGCCCGGTTCATTGCGCCGAAGACGCCGTTGATGCCGTCCCCGGGGTAGCCATAGATACGCCGCACGCCCCATGCGTACAGGCGTTCGACGATGAAGTCTCCGACAGTGGCTGACATGGCGTTGCCTCCAGGATTGCGAACGTCTCCTGCCGTGGCATGCCGTACGTCCGCGTGATTGGTGTGGGCAGCGGGGCCTCGAAAAGCGGATGCGCTTTGCCCGATGCTTGGATTGCGTCGGTCCAGCAAGACTTGTACCCATGAAGGCATGCCCGCGCACATGTCGCGCGCGCTCAGCGCCTTGTAAGCAACGCGCGCGTGGACAGCGGTTGAAATGTCGCCCGATCGTCGCGGATGGCGGGAGATGTCGGTGTTGTTCCAATGAGGAATGTTCTTCGCCGGCGTGAAGAAGCATTCCAGGGCAGGCGTGACCGCGGTGCCTCAGCCGTCCTTCGCGGCCCCGCATTGCCAGCACAGCGTGAACTGCGGCTCCGACCACTCGCCGCAGGATACGCAGCACCATTGCGCCCAGGACTGTCCGGGCTCGCGCCATGTCCCTTCGATGACCCGCCTGGCCAGGTCGAGATCGGCTTCCCGTTCGAGCCAGATCTCCGGCCCGCATTGATCGGCGGGGATTTCGCCCATCGCACCCAGTAGGTATCGGTTATGCAATTCGCAGGCAATACGCGCCTGCTCCAGCAGGTTGATCCAATGCTGGGCGATCAGCAGGTTCGGCGCGCGTATCAGGCGGATCATGGGCCGATATCGAGACGGATTACTGCAGCTCTGCGTCGGGCTGCATCAGGAAGATCAAAACGGCCATCAGGGTCATATAGAAATGAAAGGCGCTTTCCTGGCCGTTCCATTGCTGCGATTGCCACATGGAAAACCATTCGCCGCCGATGACCATGAAGCCGAAGAACCAGATCCCGAAACCGAGGGCCGCGCCGACGATGCCGGGCGCCTTGGCACGCTGGAAGCTGGCAGCCGGGCCGCGGGCGTTGGCCAGCAGGCGGGCGGCGCACAGGAGAAAGCACAGGCCCATCGCGATCTCGGCCGCGATAATGCCGAGATAGCCGGCGGTCTGCAGGGCAGGGGTGGTGATGGCGCGCCACTTCAGCGCGTTGTCGGGAAAGACGGTGTCCATGCTGAGCACATGCCGGACGAATGCGTCGTTGGACGGGTAATCGATGATATTGTCGATGCCGACCAGCAGGCCGAAAGCGGCCAGTCCCAGAACCATGAACGCCTTGGTGTAGCGGGCTGCGATCATTGCGGTGTCCCTTTCCCTGGATGCCTGTTCGTGCGCCCGCCCGGCGAAGCCGCTTCCCGTGGCGGATGGCTGGCAGGCATGATAGATCAAAGCGGTATCGCGTTGATGAGCTGGCGGCGCGATAATGCGGGTTTTCGTCCAGGATCAAGAGGAGCCATTCATGCTCGCCGTTGAAATCTCCCGCCCCGGCGGACCCGAAGTGCTCGTTCCCGTCCAGCGCCCGACTCCCGAGCCTGGCCCCGGCGAGGTGCTGGTGAAGGTGTCGGCGGCCGGCGTCAATCGCCCCGACACCTTCCAGCGCAAGGGCAGCTATCCGCCGCCGCGCGGGGCATCCGATCTTCCCGGGCTGGAAATCGCCGGCGAGATCGTCGGCGGCGACGCGGCCCAGGGCGGCTACGCCATCGGCGACAAGATCTGCGCGCTGGTCGCCGGCGGCGGCTACGCCGAATACTGCGTGGTCCCCGTGCAGCAGTGCCTGCCCATACCCTCCGGCCTGTCCGAGATCGAAGCGGCCGGCCTGCCTGAAACCTATTTCACCGTCTGGACCAACGTGTTCGACCGCGGCCGCCTGGCTGCCGGCGAAAGCCTGCTGGTTCACGGCGGGGCCAGCGGTATCGGCACCACCGCCATCCAGCTGGCCAGCGCCATGGGCCACAAGGTCTATGCCACCGCGGGCAGCGACGAACGCGCGCGCGCCGTAGAGAAACTGGGGGCTGCGCGCGGCATCAACTACCGCGACCAGGATTTCGTCAAGGAAGTGCTGGACGCCACGGGCGGCGCCGGCGTCAATGTGATCCTGGACATGGTCGCGGGTGACTACATCGCCCGCGACATCCAGTGCCTGGCCGACGAAGGCCGCATCGTCCTGATCGCCACCCTGGGCGGTAACCACGGCAATGTGGACTTCGGCCAGGTCATGCGCCGCCGCTTGACCATCACGGGCTCCACCCTGCGCCCGCGTCCCGTGGCGTTCAAGGCCGACATTGCCAACAGCCTGCGCCAGAAAGTGTGGCCCTTGCTGGAAAACGGCAGCATCAAGCCCATCATTCACGCCACTTTTCCCCTGGAAGAGGCCGCCAAGGCCCACGCCATGATGGAAGCCGGCGAGCAGATCGGGAAGATCATCCTGACGGTAAAGGGCTAAGTCGGGCCGCGGAGCCGTCCCCCTGGACGGCCCTGGCCCGAAATTCCCTAAACGCGATACAATCGCGGGTTTGACCCGGATCCGGATCCCACCAGCCATGAGCACAGACGATCGCCGTCACACGCCCGCCGCCTCTTCGATGCCCGCTGGCGCCGCGCGCGCGCGCCTGGTGCTGGGCAATTGGAAGATGCATGGCAGCCTGGCGGAAAACGCCGCATTGCTGGATGCCCTGCGCGCACGCGCCGGGGCGGGAACCTGCCAGATGGGCGTCTGCGTGCCGTTTCCCTATCTGGCGCAAGCCCAATCCCTGCTCGACGGCAGCGCCGTTTCCTGGGGCGCGCAGGACGTCAGCGTGCATGACAAGGGCGCCTATACTGGCGAAGTCTCCGCCGCCATGCTGAAGGATTTCGGCTGCCGCTGGGCACTCGCCGGCCATTCCGAACGCCGCGCCATGCACGGCGAAACGGATGAACTGGTCGCTGAAAAGGCCAGGACGGCCCTGGCCGCCGGCCTGACCCCTGTCGTTTGTGTCGGCGAAACGCTGGCCGAACGCGAAGGCGGCAATACCCTGGGCGTCATCGAGCGCCAACTGGAACCCGTGCTGGCGCTGGGCGCCCAATCGCTGATGCACCTGGTCCTTGCCTACGAGCCCGTATGGGCCATCGGCACGGGCCGGACCGCCACGCCGGAACAGGCGCAGGAAGTGCACGGCGCCATCCGCGTCGCGCTGCGCGGCCTGGACGTGCCGCAGGTTCGTATTCTCTATGGCGGCAGCGTCAAGGCCGCCAATGCCGCCGAGCTTTTTGCCATGCCGGACATCGACGGCGCCCTGGTGGGCGGCGCGTCGCTGGTGGCCGATGAATTCCTGCGCATCGCCGCAATTTGAGTTTCCGTCTGGAGTAAGTAATGTCTTTGATGCTTTCCGCGCTGATGATCGTGCAGGTGCTGTCCGCACTGGCCATCATCGTTCTCGTCCTGCTGCAGCAAGGCAAGGGCGCCGATATGGGCTCTGCCTTCGGGAGCGGCTCCGCCGGCAGCCTGTTCGGCGCTTCGGGCGCGGCAAACTTCCTGTCGCGCACCACGAAGTGGGCGGCCGTGGTGTTCTTCGCGACGACGGCCGGGTTGGCGTATGTGTCGCACAAGGGTGCGCAGCCGGGCCCGGTCGATACCGGCGTAATGCAGGGATACCAGGCGCCCGCCGACAAGTCCGTGCCGCAGCCGCCGGGCGGTGCCGCCGTACCGGCCGCGCCGCGTGGCGACGCCTCCGTGCCGGGTGCCGTACCGTCGGCGCCCGCCCCCGCGACGACGGCACCGGCCAAGCCGAATGCTGCGGTGCCCCAGGCGCCCGCTGCGCCGGCGACCCCCGCCAAGTAAGTAAAAGCCGTCCGGCAGTTGTCGGCGCCACTCCAAAGGCCGTCCGGCAGCCGTCGGCGGCCATCGCTCAAATCGCGCCCGCGCCGACCAGCGCTTCCCGTAGTCCCGGTACCGCAGGGTTGTTGTCGTCCTTGCGGTAGGCGACATACAGGATGGATCGGGGCAGTACCTTGGCCTTCAAGGGCAGGTAGCGCACCCCCCGCGGCCTCAGGTCGCTGATGGACGCGGGCACCACCGCCACGCCCACGCCGGCCTCCACCGGCGTCAGCAGGGTGGGCAGCAGGCTTTCCATGATGATGTTCGGCGCAACGCCGTTCGCGCTGAACAGATCGTTCAGCAAGGCATGGAAGTATTCCGACTTGGCGCGCACGAAACCGACCAGCGGCAGGTCCGCGAGTTCCGTAATATCGATGTCATCGTGCCCGGCCAAGGGGTGATGCGCGGGCAAGGCCACCACCAGCGGTTCGCTATCGATGGGCTCCATCCGCAGGTCGTCGTCGACCAGGTTCTCGTGGCGTCGCGTAATGGCGATATCCAGGCGGTCCTGGCGCAGTAGCGCGTGCAGTTGCGCGGTATCGGCTTCGACCATGGACAGATGCACGCCCGGGTGGCGCTGGTGATAGATGCCCACCGCGGCAGGGACCAGCCGGTACGCGGCGGTGGGCGTGAACCCGATGCGCAGCAGTCCTGCTGCGCCGATCGCCACGCGGCGCGCCGCCGTGACGGCCGCATCGCCATCGTCCATCAGCCGCTGCAGCGCGTCGCGCAATGCCAGGCCCGCCGCCGTCAGCCGGACGGTGCGCGTCGAGCGCTCGATCAACGGCACCCTGATTCTTTCCTCGAACAGGCGCACTTGCTGGCTTAGCGGCGGCTGGCTGACGTGCAGGCGCTGCGCGGCGCGGCCGAAATGCAGTTCTTCCGCGACCGCCATGAAGGCGATCAGCTGACGGGAAAAGAGCGCCATGGGGAATCCGGAATCCGCGAGTGATTGAGACGATTTTCGTATCAAGGATCGCATAATTTTATATTGGATATATGAATCGCCTTTTCCTACGATGGCGGGACATCGCGCGGAGTCACCGCGCATGCCAACCCGCCACAGGGGATTCCTATGTTCATCCGTAAACGCGGCTTGGCGGCCTTGGCCGCCGGCCTGGCGCTGGCCCTGGCCGGCACGTCCGCCGTTCGCGCGCAGGCGCCCGCTTATCCCAGCAAGCCGATACGGCTGATCGTGCCCTTCGGACCGGGCAGCGTCACCGACCAACTGGCACGGATCGTCGCCTCCGGCCTGGCGGAACGCCTGGGGCAATCGGTGGTGGTAGAGAACAAGGCAGGCGCGGGCGGCAATATCGGCGCCGGCTTCGTGGCCGAAAGCGCGCCCGACGGCTATACCTTGTTGATGGGGGCGGCCAGCACCAATGCCATCAACCCCAGCCTGTACACGAACCTGAAATTCGACCCGATGAAGGACTTCGTCCCCGTCGCCAACGTCGCGTCGGTGACCAACGTCCTGGTCGTTAATCCGCAGGTGAAGGCGCGCAGCGTCAAGGCCTTGATCGAAGAGCTCAAGACCAACAACTACAGCTATGCGTCCGGCGGCGCCGGCGGCAGCCAGCACTTGTCGGCCGAACTCTTCAAGAGCATGTCCAAGACCGACATGGTGCACATCCCCTACAAAGGCGGCAGCGAGCCCTTGCCCGATCTGATGAGCAATCGCGTGCAGCTGATGTTCTGCAACTTGCCCGTGTGCCTGCCGCATATCCAGGCCGGCAAGCTCGTGGCCCTGGGCGTGACATCCACGCAGCGCTCGCCGCTATTGCCCGATGTGCCGACGATCGCCGAGTCCGGCCTGCCGGGTTATTCCGTGGACGGCTGGTTCGCCCTGTTCGCGCCCGCCAAAGTGCCGGCCGACATCGTCGCGCGCCTGCACGACGAGACCGCCAAAGTCCTGGCCACGCCCGCGACCATGGAGCAGATCCG